>NZ_MUGT01000083.1 GCF_002217205.1 Flavobacterium branchiophilum NBRC 15030 = ATCC 35035
ATTTATTGCATATTTAAAAACAATTCCTATTTGTATTGATATGAATAGGATGTACATAAGCAAAATAAGGGCGTATGGGGGATGCCTAGGCTCTCAGAGGCGAAGAAGGACGTGATAAGCTGCGAAAAGCTACGGGTAGGTGCACACAACCGCAAAACCGTAGATATCCGAATGGGGCAACCCACTATGTTGAAGACATAGTACATCGATAGATGGGCAAACCCGCTGAACTGAAACATCTAAGTAGGCGGAGGAGAAGAAAACAAAAGTGATTCCGTAAGTAGTGGCGAGCGAACGCGGATAAGCCCAAACCAATGTTGTTACGGCAATATTGGGGTTGTAGGACCACGATATTTCTTGCACAAAGAATTAGAATTTACTGGAAAGTAGAACCAAAGAGGGTGATAGTCCCGTATAGGTAATGAGTGAAAAGAATAGTGTAATCCTGAGTAGGGCGGGGCACGTGAAACCCTGTCTGAATTTGGCGGGACCATCCGCTAAGGCTAAATACTCCTGAGAGACCGATAGTGAACCAGTACCGTGAGGGAAAGGTGAAAAGAACCGTGAATAACGGAGTGAAATAGATCCTGAAACCATACGCCTACAAGCGGTCGGAGCCCATTCGTTGGGTGACGGCGTGCCTTTTGCATAATGAGCCTACGAGTTAACGTTGCTGGCAAGGTTAAGTGATTCAGTCACGGAACCGTAGCGAAAGCGAGTCTGAATAGGGCGCTTTAGTCAGTAGTGTTAGACGCGAAACCGTGTGATCTACCCATGGGCAGGATGAAGCGCTGGTAACACAGTGTGGAGGTCCGAACCGGTTGTCGTTGAAAAGACTTCGGATGACCTGTGGGTAGGGGTGAAAGGCCAATCAAACTCGGAAATAGCTCGTACTCCCCGAAATGCATTTAGGTGCAGCGCTGGTTATAAGTTATATAGAGGTAGAGCTACTGATTGGATGCGGGGGCTTCACCGCCTACCAATTCCTGACAAACTCCGAATGCTATATAATGTTTACCAGCAGTGAGGGCTTGGGTGCTAAGGTCCAAGTCCGAGAGGGAAAGAACCCAGACCATCAGCTAAGGTCCCCAAATATATGTTAAGTTGAAAGAACGCGGTTTGTTTGCCTAGACAGCTAGGATGTTGGCTTGGAAGCAGCCATTCATTTAAAGAGTGCGTAACAGCTCACTAGTCGAGCGAACGAGCATGGATAATAATCGGGCATAAACATATTACCGAAGCTATGGATTTGTATTTAGATACAAGTGGTAGGGGAGCATTCTAACAGGGTTGAAGGTTTTTCGTAAGGAGAGCTGGACTGGTTAGAAAAGAAAATGTAGGCATAAGTAACGATAAGCGGTGCGAGAAACACCGCCACCGAAAGACTAAGGTTTCCACAGCTATGCTAATCAGCTGTGGGTTAGTCGGGACCTAAGGCGAACCCGAAAGGGACAGTCGATGGACAACGGGTTAATATTCCCGTACTAGTGTTAATTGTGATGGGGCGACGGAGTGATGAAAGTGTCGCGAACTGACGGAATAGTTCGTTGAAGGCTGTAGCTAAAGAATTTATAGGCAAATCCGTAGATTTTGGCAAAGGCTGATAGTACTCAGAGACTTCGGTTGACGAGATAGTACACCTAAGGGCTTCCAAGAAAACCCTCTAAACTTAGATTAACAGTACCCGTACCGTAAACCGACACAGGTAGTCGAGGAGAGAATCCTAAGGTGCTCGAGAGATTCATGGCTAAGGAATTAGGCAAAATAGACCTGTAACTTCGGGAGAAAGGTCGCCAGCGCAAGCTGGCCGCAGTGAAGAGGTCCAGGCGACTGTTTATCAAAAACACAGGGCTCTGCAAAATCGTAAGATGAAGTATAGGGCCTGACACCTGCCCGGTGCTGGAAGGTTAAGAGGAGATGTTAGTTTAGGCGAAGCATTGAATTGAAGCCCCAGTAAACGGCGGCCGTAACTATAACGGTCCTAAGGTAGCGAAATTCCTTGTCGGGTAAGTTCCGACCTGCACGAATGGTGTAACGATCTGGACACTGTCTCAGCCATGAGCTCGGTGAAATTGTAGTAACGGTGAAGATGCCGTTTACCCGCAGTGGGACGAAAAGACCCTGTGCACCTTTACTATAGCTTAGTATTGACCTTGGATAAATGATGTGTAGGATAGGTTGGAGACTGTGAAGTGGCGTCGCTAGGCGTTGTGGAGTCATTGTTGAAATACAACCCTTTGTTTATCTGAGGCCTAACTCCCAATTAGGGAGGACATTGCTTGGTGGGTAGTTTGACTGGGGTGGTCGCCTCCAAAAGAGTAACGGAGGCTTCTAAAGGTTCCCTCAGTACGCTTGGTAACCGTGCGAAGAGTGCAATGGCATAAGGGAGCTTGACTGAGAGACATACAGGTCGATCAGGTACGAAAGTAGAGCATAGTGATCCGGTGGTTCCGCATGGAAGGGCCATCGCTCAAAGGATAAAAGGTACGCCGGGGATAACAGGCTGATCTCCCCCAAGAGCTCATATCGACGGGGGGGTTTGGCACCTCGATGTCGGCTCGTCACATCCTGGGGCTGGAGAAGGTCCCAAGGGTTGGGCTGTTCGCCCATTAAAGTGGCACGCGAGCTGGGTTCAGAACGTCGTGAGACAGTTCGGTCTCTATCTACTGTGGGCGTTAGAAATTTGAGTGGATCTGATTCTAGTACGAGAGGACCGAATTGGACAAACCTCTAGTGTATCTGTTGTCCCGCCAGGGGCACCGCAGAGTAGCTACGTTTGGAAGGGATAAGCGCTGAAAGCATATAAGCGCGAAACCCACCACAAGATGAGATTTCTTTTAAGGGTCGTGGAAGATGACCACGTTGATAGGCTATAGATGTAAAGGCAGTAATGTCATAGTCGAGTAGTACTAATAACCCGTAAGCTTATGTATAAAACAGCCCCCTAAGCTCCAAAAGGAGAATATGTGGGGCTGGTAAAACTTTCTTTTAAATTTTTATCTCAATATGTTAAGATATTAGCAGTAAAACTGCAGTTGATAGTTGAAGGTTGGTAGTTGATGGCAACAGCAACAACCAAATACCAACAACCGCTAACAAAGACCTTAAGGTGGTTATTGCGGCGGGGCTCACCTCTTCCCATCCCGAACAGAGAAGTTAAGCCCGCCTGCGCAGATGGTACTGCATTTTGTGGGAGAGTATGTCGCCGCCTTTCTTTT
>NZ_MUGT01000084.1 GCF_002217205.1 Flavobacterium branchiophilum NBRC 15030 = ATCC 35035
ATCGGCAAGTTGGGTTAAGCCAATGGCAAGGAACATATGATTTAATCATTACAACTTGGTTTACAGCTGGAAATTTTTATCCAGAAAATTTTTCTTTTGAAGACTATTCTACCCATGAAGCTGTATTAGATTTGAGTATGAATCCAACTTTTGATACAATTTTTAAAGCAGCTTATCAAATATTGCAACCCAATGGAGCAATTGTGTTGGGAGCATGTTATAAAGACAATCAAAACACAAGATTAAAACAGGAAAAAGCATATTTAAAAATGGGAATGCATGTTATTACAACACATAAAGATTCATTTACTGCAACAAAAGAAGGCTTTTGGTCGCAAAGATTTACAACCGAAAGAATTTACAATTATTTTAATTATGTAAATAAAAATAAAATTACATTTATTGACTTAGACACTTACGAATATGCTATGCAAGTAATTATTTCAAAATAAAATACTTGATAAATAGTTTTAATGATAAAAAAATCTTTATGGTATAGCTACCATATTATAATTCAACATACTTTCGTTATAAGTTATGTACAATTGTTTTCGATTGTATTGGTCTTTTCGAGTAATGATGGAAACGATACATTGCTCTCCATCTTGATTTGTACACACAAACGAAGCATTTTCTTCAAATTTATTACTTTTAACCTCTAAATATTCTACAATTTCATACAATTGAATGATAGAAGAATACACAACAATTCTATTTTTATTCAAATCTAATTTTACAATTAATGCCGCATCAACCGCTTTTGACCATTTTTCCCATAAACCATCTTTCTTTTTTTCGGCTACCGAAACATTAGTTGTTTTATAAGTATATACTTGTGCATTTGATTTTTGAAAAAAAGCAAACATAAATATTAGTATTATACTTAATTTTAAATTAATTTTCATAGATTTTAAATTTAAAAATTTAATTGTGTTAAATTAGATTTTGCAATTTTAAATTCATTTATCATATTTTCAATAATATTTACAACAGGCAAAACATCATCTATCAAACCTGAAATTTGGCCAATTTCAAGTTCGCCTTCAATTAAATCTCCTTCAAACATGCCTTTTTTTGCACGTCTTTTACCCAACAATTTTTCTAAATCTTCTTTAGTATGTGGTTGTGCATATACATTTTGTATATCGTTAAAAAATTTATTTTTAACCAACCTCACGGGGGCTAACTCCTTAAGAGTCAATAATGTATCTCCTTCGTTTGCCTCTACAACCACTTGTTTGAAAGCATCGTGAGCCGAACTTTCAATCGAAGCTATAAAACGGGTTCCCATTTGAACACCATCGGCACCCAAAACCATGGCTGCCAACATGCCTTTACCGGTAGCTATACCGCCCGCAGCTATTAATGGAATTTGCAAAACTTTTTTTACCATTGGTATCAATGTAAATGTAGTAGTTTCCTCCCTTCCATTGTGGCCGCCAGCCTCAAAACCTTCAGCCACCACAGCATCTACACCTGCTTCTTGTGCCTTTAAAGCAAATTTGGAGCTGCTTACAACATGGACAACAGTTATACCTTTTTCTTTCAAAAAAGAGGTCCACGTTTTAGGATTCCCTGCCGAAGTAAAAACAATTTTTACTCCTTCTTCCACAATAATATTCATAATCTCCTCAATATTTGGATACAACATGGGTACATTGACTCCAAAGGGTTTGCTTGTACTTTTCTTACATTTTTGAATATGGCTTCTCAAAACATCAGGATACATACTGCCAGCTCCAATAAGCCCCAAACCTCCCGCTTCACTAACAGCACTGGCAAGTTTATAACCGCTATTCCAAATCATTCCTCCTTGAATAATAGGATATTCTATACCAAACAATTTTGTGATGCTATTCATTTTGATTCAAATAATTTCAATTAATTTTTAATTTTAGTTTTTGCTTAACTTCACCAAGCCATTCTGATTTTAAAATACTCAAAATGATACTGTCTCTTCTTCCGCCTTCGAGTGTTGGAGTATGACTTCGAAACAAGCCTTCTACTACACAGCCAATGCTTTTCATTGCTGCAATACTTTTAGCATTTCTATTGTCGGCTCTAAATTCTACTCTTTCTACATGCAATTGTTCAAAGGCATATTCTAATAATAAATATTTACAATTTTTATTTAATCCCGTTCCTTGAAATGCTTTTCCGTACCACGTATAGCCTAATTGCAAGGTTTTAAAAGGCAAATTGATGTCATAAAATCGGGTGCATCCTGCATATTTTTGTTGTTTTTTGTCAAAAACAATAAATGGATATTCTGTTTTATTTTCTTTTGCAGCTAATGCCAATGTGATGTAACGTTCTAAATTGCTTTTTCCAGCTGCAGTAACCCATCCAAACTGCCAAATTTCTGGTTCATTTATTGAAAATTCCAATAAATGTGCAACATCTGAAATTTCTAATGGTCTTAATAAGACAAATTCATTTTCAAGTACAATATAATCTTCCAAAATATTTAATTTAATCATTATTCATTCCATTCGTCGTATCGAATCGGTATTTGAGGGTCATACAATACTGCATGATATTCTTCTAATATAGCAACCAATTTATCCATTATTTTGCCTTCTGTACCATAACAATCAATAAACACAGCTTGCAAAGTTGTTTTTATTTGAAAAGCTCCTTTACCTTTTGGGTTTTTCCAGCTATCATCATCAATTTTTTCCCAATCCTTAAAAATATTAATAATTCTATTAAGAATAATATCTATCTGTAAGTTTTCTAACCCATCAACTGCATTTCCTTCTGCCAATGATTCATACACCAATTGATGATTTAAGTAAATTCCTTCCTGATATTGCCAAAAAACCAACTCGTACATAATGATTAAATTTCAAAATTAATATTCAAACACCCCATATTCACTACTAATTGTAAGTTTTGTACCAGAATATTCAGCAACCTTACCAACAATTTGAGCATCAACTCCAAAAGATTTTGATATAGCAATAATATCGTTTGCCAAATGCTCTGGCACATACAATTCCATTCTATGTCCGCAATTGAAAACTTGATACATTTCCTTCCAATCTGTTTTGGATTGTTCTTGTATTAATTTGAAAAGTGGAGGTACAGGAAACAAATTGTCTTTTATAATATGCAGATTTTCAATAAAATGCATAATTTTAGTTTGAGCTCCACCACTACAATGTACCATTCCATGTATGTCGTTTGGGGTATATTTTTCTAAGATTTTTTTAATAATTGGGGCATAAGTTCTTGTTGGTGATAAAACCAATTGCCCCGCATTAATAGGCGAATTTTCAATTGAATCTGTCAATGAAATTTGTCCTGAATACACTAATTCATCAGGAACAAGAGCATCAAAACTTTCAGGATACTTTGTAGCCAAATATTTAGAAAAAACATCATGTCGAGCAGATGTCAATCCATTACTACCCATTCCTCCATTGTAATTTTTTTCGTAATTTGCTTGTCCAAATGAGGCCAAACCTACAATCACATCGCCTGATTTAATATTCTTATTATCAATCACTTGGCTTCTTTTCATGCGTGCTACTACAGTAGAATCAACAATAATAGTACGTACTAAATCTCCTACATCTGCAGTTTCACCACCTGTAGAATGAATTGTTACTCCATGAGTATTTAACTCTGCTATCAACGCTTCGGTTCCATTGATTATAGCTGAAATAACTTCGGCAGGAATCAGGTTTTTATTTCTACCAATAGTAGAGGACAACATGATATTGTCTGTTGCTCCAACGCAAATCAAATCATCAATATTCATTATCAAAGCATCTTGAGCAATGCCTTTCCATACAGCAATATCACCAGTTTCTTTCCAATACAAATAGGCCAAAGCCGATTTTGTTCCGGCTCCATCAGCATGCATTACCAAACAATATTCTGAATCATTTGTTAAATAATCTGGAACTATTTTACAAAAAGCTTTAGGAAATAATCCTTTATCTATATTTTTTATGGCATTATGTACATCTTCTTTTGATGCCGAAACGCCTCTTTGATTGTATCTTTTTGAGGTATCTGTACTCATGTTGTAATTTTGTTTTCGATGCAAATATAATGTTTTTTTCAAAATTATAGTTACATAAATGGATCTGTAATAAAAATCTAGTTTTGAAATCCTGAAAATTGAATTAATTTGGAAATTATCACTTACAAATACTAAAATACATACTGAAAATATGTTAATTACATAATAATAAAACTATATAAATAAAAATTATTTAAGAAAATTGAAAGATATTATTTATATACTATTTATACTTCATTTTGTATTTTACAAACAACAATACCAAGTGGTGGCAAAGTAAGAGCCGCTGAAAATGGTTTACCATCACGACTGGTATTAACTATTTGAATAGGATCAAAATTTACAACACCACTTCCACCATATTGTAAGTTATCACTGTTCATGATTTCTATTAATTTTCCATTTTGCGGAATGCCCATTACATAATTTTCTCTAACAACGGGTGTAAAATTACAAATTACTATCAAATTATTACAAATATCTTTTCCTTTTCTTACAAATGAAAATACAGCATTTTGATGATCACTATAATTGATCCATTCAAAACCTGCGGGGTCAAATTGATTTTCATATAGTGCTGGTTGCGATTTATAACATTGGTTCAAATCGGTTATCCATTGTTTGATGCCATTATGCGAACTAAATTGGAGCAAATGCCAATCAAGACTTTGATCGAATTGCCATTCAGAACTTTGTCCAAATTCAGACCCCATAAACAATAACTTGGCTCCTGGATGTGCATACATATAGCCATACAAAAGTCGTAAATTTGCAAACTTTTGCCATTCATCTCCTACCATTTTTTCAAAAATAGATTGTTTACCATATACTACTTCATCATGAGACAACGGCAACATAAAATTTTCTGTAAAACAATAAGTCATAGAAAAACTGAGTTCATCCTGATGGTATTTACGATAAATACTATCTCTCTGAAAATATTGTAAAGTATCGTGCATCCAGCCCATCATCCATTTCATTCCAAATCCCAATCCTCCAACAAATGTTGGTTTTGAAACCATGGGAAACGAAGTGCTTTCCTCTGCAATAGTTTGAGTATCAGGAAAATTGAGATATACAGCTTCATTAAATTCTTTTAAAAAACTAATAGTATCTAAGTTTTCCCTTCCTCCATAAATATTAGGTTCCCATTCTCCATCTTTTCTGGAATAATCCAAATACAACATAGAGGCTACCGCATCTACTCTAAGCCCGTCTGCATGATAATGCTGCAACCAAAATAAAGCATTACTGATTAAAAATGCTCTTACTTCTTTGCGTCCATAATTAAAAACCAAACTTTTCCAATCAGGATGGTATCCTTTTCGCCTATCTGGATGTTCATACAAGTTGGACCCATCAAAATAGCCCAAACCATGAGCATCATCTGGAAAATGAGAAGGAACCCAATCTAAAATTACGCCAATACCCGCTTGATGTAGTTGATCTACAAGAAACATAAATTCCTGTGGGTTTCCAAATCGCGATGTGGGTGCAAAATAGCCAACTAATTGATACCCCCACGATGGATCATAAGGATATTCCATAATTGGCATAAATTCTACGTGAGTAAATCCTGTTTCTTTTACATAATTTACCAATTCTACGGCTAATTCTGTATAACTTAAAAAACTGTTGTCGTGTGTGTGTCTTCTCCACGAACCCAAATGTACTTCATATACTGCAAATGGTTTGTCTAAAGCGTTATGTTTTTTTCTGTTTTGAATCCAATTCGTGTCTTTCCAATTATAATTCAAATCCCAAACTACCGAAGCAGTTTTAGGAGGATGTTCACAATAAAACCCAAAAGGATCTGCTTTTTCTGTAACAACATTATCTATATTAGATAAAATACAGTACTTGTATAATGCTCCTTTGTTTATACCAGGAATAAATCCTTCCCATATACCTGATTCGTCCCATCGGACGTTCAAAGGATGTT
This sequence comes from Flavobacterium branchiophilum NBRC 15030 = ATCC 35035, assembly GCF_002217205.1. Lineage (GTDB taxonomy): Bacteria > Bacteroidota > Bacteroidia > Flavobacteriales > Flavobacteriaceae > Flavobacterium > Flavobacterium branchiophilum. The sequence goes on from NZ_MUGT01000084.1 coordinate 5,976, forward strand.
CTTGGTTGTTCCAATAATTAAAATCGCCTACTACATGTACTGCTTTTGCAGATGGTGCCCAAACCGAAAAATATACGCCTTGTATTCCATCAATTGTAATCAGATGGGCACCCAATTTTTCGTAAAGCTTAAAATGTTTTCCTGCTTTGAATAAAGAAATATCGAAATCCGAAAATAAAGAATGAGCTAAAACTTTATTCATAATTATATTTTTTTAGTTTATTTTATTTCAAAATTATTAGGAATGTTTGCTCCTTTTTTTACAACTACAATACCATCTTTTATAGAATATAAATCGGTATTGACATTTTCTAAATGTTGTCCTCCACTAATATATACATTGTTGCCAATTCTACAATCTTTATCAACTATTGTATTATTTATAAAACAATTTTCACCTATTCCAATTAATAATTTACTTTCACTTAATTCATGATTCATATCATCAATATTTTGATAAAAATCATTACCCATTATATAACTATTCTGTATAACAGTACCCTCTCCTATTCTGGAACGAATCCCTATTACAGAATGAGAAATTTCTTTTGCATTTAAAATACAACCTTCAGAAATTAAAGATTTATTAATTAAAGTGTTTTTAAATTTTGATGGCGGTAACAAACGGGGTCTTGTATATATTTTATTATGATTGTCAAATAAGTTAAACTGTGGTATGTCGTCTGTCAAGCCTATATTGGCTTCAAAAAAGGAGTCAATATTTCCAATATCAGTCCAATAGCCTTCATATTGATAGCTTAAAATTTTCTTTTGTCCAACTGCCTGAGGGATAATTTCTTTACCAAAATCCTTAGTATCTGGATTTGCCATCAAATCTTTAAGCAATTGACGATTAAAGATGTAAATTCCCATAGATGCTAAATAATGTTTGCCCTGACTCTTCATATCTTCACTTACATCAGATGTCCAATCTTTTAGCAATTCTTTGGCTGGTTTTTCAATAAAACTTTCAATTAACGAATCGGAATTTGTTTTTAATATTCCAAATTCAGGAGCATCCTTTTCATTAACAGGCAACGTTGCAATCGAAATATCGGCTTCATTTTTGATGTGTTCCTCTAGCATTTCATTAAAATCCATTTGATACAATTGATCGCCCGAAAGAATTAAAGCATAATCAAAATCATGATTTAAAAAGTGTGGCATACATTGTCTTACTGCATCAGCTGTACCTTGAAACCATGTTGGGTTATCAGGCGTTTGTTCTGCTGCTAATATATCGACAAAAGACTGACTAAAAATACTAAAATTATAAGTATTTTTTATATGTGCGTTTAATGATGCTGAATTAAATTGTGTTAAAACAAACATTTTATATATATCTGAATTCATACAATTTGATATAGGAATATCTACCAATCGGTATTTTCCTCCAATAGGTACTGCCGGTTTTGATCTTGATTCCGTCAGTGGATATAACCTAGAGCCTTGCCCTCCTCCTAAAATAATGGCAATTACATTTTTCTTTTTTGGTTTCATGTGCGTAAAATTTTATATTTAGTTGTAAATTCTTTGTTGGTTATTGTATTATTTTTTTATAAAAATTTAATTAAAAAATAATTATATGTCTTTTCAATAAAATTAAATTGTAACTTTTAACTTGATTTTAATTGGTCAATTACTTCTCTATATAAATCCAAATATTCTTGACAAACTCTTTCCCACGAATGGTTTGTTTGCATGGCTCTTTGTACAATTTTATAATAATTTTCTTTATCATTAAATAATGTTATGGCCCTTCCTATAGAGTAAACAATGTCTTCTACACTTGCCTGATTATGGCAAATACCATTTCCATTGTCACCAAAATCTATCACAGTATCACATAAACCACCTGTTCTTCTTACTATTGGAATACAACCATACCTTAAAGCATACATTTGATTTAGTCCACAAGGTTCTACCCTCGAAGGCATCATTAAAAAATCAGAACCTGCATACATCAAATGTGCTAATTGTTCGTTATATCCTATAAATGTATTATAATTACCCGTAAAATTATGTAATAAATGATTCAAATCATTTTCTATTTTTATATTTCCAGAACCTAAAATTAGTATATTTATGTTTTTATGATACATAGAAAGTGCTGTTGCAGCAGCTAAAGGCAATAAATCGCCCCCTTTTTCATCAAAAAGTCTTCCTATAAAAGAAAATAATGGTTTAGTTGGGTCTAAATTAAATTGTGCACACAACTTTTCTTTATTAAGTTGTTTTCCTTTACCTACAGTTTTCAAATTATACTGCGTTTCTATTGATTCATCCGTTTCAGGATTCCAAACCACTACATCAATTCCATTTAAAATCCCTTTGGATTTGTATCGCACTTGGTTGAATAAGGATTCCAATCCATTTGCAAAATGATTTATTTCATTCAAATAATTAGGAGAAACTGTGGTTACCGCATGGGCACATTTTACAGCTACTGCCAACGAATTGATACAATGATCCCACTCTAAAATATTGACAAATGCCAAATCGAAATCAGGCAAATAAAATAATTTTTCAAAACCAAACTGGCCTTGATACAACCCATTATGAATGGTTATTGCTGTTGCAACGTGTTTGATTTTTTCATATTTATAACAAAACGATAACATAAATGGAATCAAACCCGTATGGTGGTCATGACAGTTAATAAAGTCTGGTATTTCATGTCGGCCATTAATCCAATCTAATGTAGCCACTTGAAAAGCTACAAAACGTTCAATATCGTCTTCATAGCCATATACTTGTGGTCTATCCAACAAATCTGGAATGTCAATTAAGTACAATTCATAACCTAATTTGTTTGAAATTTCTTTAAAAACATTGAATTTAAAATTAAAATGTCCTAATTTTACTTCACCCCAATGCACACATTCTAAAGCATTTTCATGCTTAAATTTGGTATCATAATAGGGCATTACAACCCGCACTTGATGGCCCGCAAGCGACTGATATTTGGGCAATGCCCCAACAACATCGGCCAATCCACCTACTTTTGCTATAGGATAACACTCTGCACTTATATGAAATATTTCCATCAATAATTTTTAGTTTTAGTTTTATAGTTTTTTTGAATTTTGAAATATAGTCATTTATTTTTAATAAATTACAAACGCACCAAAATTTATTTGTTTTTTATAAATGACCTATTTTCAAATCCTTTTTTTGTAAATAAGTTTGATGTACATTCAAAATATTGACATTTATACAAATTTATAAAACAATTTATAGTATTTTATGGGTTATAAAAACGGAATTATTGATGATGATTTTCAACTATTTGAGCCACTATTCAAAATTGGTCAAAAAAAAAGTCTTTACTACAATTGTAATAAAGACCCTTTTTTTAAATATTTTAAAACCATTATTCAAACCATGAAGCAACCATTGTGGCAACATCTGACTGATAGGTGCGATGATAAAACTCATTTGAATTTTGAATATAATGATAATCCTTACCCCAAGTTTCAAAATTTGCAGCTAATGCTTCAATACTATCACATACATACGCTATTTCTTCATCTGTAGTAGTTGGATGTATAGACATACGTATCCAACCTGGTTTTTCGATCAAATCGCCCGAAGCAATTTTACAGACCAACTCGTTTGATTTTTCTTGATTGACATTCAATAAATAATGACCATAAGTTCCCGCACAACTGCAGCCACCACGGGTTTGAATTCCAAATTTGTCATTCAATAATTTTACACCCAAATTAAAATGCAAATGGTTGATATAAAAGGATATAACCCCTAATCTATCGGTGGTGTCTCCCGCCAAAATATGGAGGTTTGGAATATCTTTCAATCTTGAAAAAACATACGAAACCAATTCTTTTTCTCTTGCTAAAATATGTTGAACCCCCATCTTTTCTTTCAATTGAATTGCCAATGCGGTTTTTATCACTTGCAAAAATCCAGGTGTCCCTCCATCTTCTCGCTCTTCAATATTATCTATATATTGGTGTTTACCCCACGGGTTTGTCCAAGTAACTGTGCCACCTCCTGGGCAATCGGGCACTAAATTTTGATATAATTTCTTATTAAAAATTAATACACCAGAAGTACCAGGGCCACCTAAAAATTTGTGGGGCGAAAAAAAGATAGCATCCAAATAACGAGACTCATCTTCGTGCATGTTGATGGCAACATAAGGGCCAGAACAAGCAAAATCTACAAAACACAATCCTTTATTGTCGTGCATCAATTGTGCCACATCCATATAAGGTGTTTTAATACCCGTTACGTTGGAACAAGAGGTAATAGAAGCTATTTTGATGGTTTTATGTTTGTATTTTTCTAATAATGCTTTCAAATGATCTATACAAAACAACCCTTTTTCACATGGCGGAATAACTACTACTTCAGCAATTGTTTCTAGCCACGACGTTTGATTCGAATGATGTTCCATGTGAGATATGAAAACAACGGGTCTGATGTCGTTTGGAATAGTAGTAAAAGATTTAAGATTTTCTGAAATTCTCAAACCCAAAATACGTTGAAATTTATTGACAACCCCCGTCATTCCTGTACCATCTGTTATCAAAACATCATGTTCGTTAGCCTGAACGTGTTGTTTGATAAGGTGCCTAGCCTTATGATAGGCCATAGTCATGGCAGTTCCTGATACAGTAGTTTCTGTATGTGTATTGGCTACAAAAGGGCCAAACTGATGTATCATTTTTTGTTCAATTGGTTCATACAAGCGGCCACTTGCTGTCCAATCTGTATAAATAATGCGTTGAACACCAAAAGGCGATTCAAAAGTTTGATGAATTCCAATGATTTGATTTCTAAATTCTTGAAAATAAGCTTCTAAATGATTGCTTTGTTCATTTGATGTTTTTATTGTCATTTTATTGCGATATATTTAACAAAGATATATATATTTAATTTATTTTCAAAATTTAATAGAATTATAATAAATCCAATGCTCAAATCAACTTTACGATAACAGCTACATTTTAAATAAAATAGTCCATATTTAGTCTTTTGGGGCGTTCCCCAAGGTCGTGTTATCTGTTTCAAACAACGTTCATTGAACTCCAAAAGAAATATCATATTGTGAAATAATCTTTTTTGAGGCAGGAAAAACCTCAAAAAAGGATTTCCACTGCTATCCCTAACTCTAAAAAAAAAAAAATCAAATTCAAATAATATTTTGTGCATATTTGTAAACTATCATCTACATAAAAAATAAAAAAGACAATAAAAAAAAATATTTTTAATTTACAAAAACATTATAATTATAAAAATTTATTTTTCAAACTTGGATTGGGCATCAAACAGCTTTCCTTTTTGCCAAACCATTTATAACGATTTTTAGCAACAAAATCATATATTACATTTCGAACTACTTTAGGAATAATTTTAAAAACAACCATTATGTTCCAAAGACCATCAAAATGAAGGGCAATTTCGATAGCTGCATCAGATTTTATATAATATTGATTTTCAGCAACATACAACACAATGCTATCCACTTTGTTTCTGTCCAAATGTATAGTATTTAAAATGTTTTTTCCTTTTTCAGAATCCAATGCCACAAACCGAAAAACATCATTTATGTCGTGCTCAATTACAAACAAAACCGAAGCCTCACACAAATTACAAACTCCATCAAATAAAATTATTTTTTTATTCATTATATAAGCAAATTAATAAATTATATCTAAAATAAATTTATATTTTTAATACAAATGCTTCTTTCTAAAATCATCAATTTGTTTCTTAGCTACATCATTTTGAGCTAATGCAATTTCCTCTAATAAATTTATATGAAGGTTTTTTTCTATTTTATTTTTTTTATTTTCAATTTCAATTTCGTTAGTGTTTTTTAAATCGTCTAATTTCTTTTGATGATTTAAATAATCTTCTTTTCTTCGTTCTAAATCCTCTTCAATTTCTTTTTCTTTTTTGTAAATTGCAAAATCGTAGGCACCCAACGGTGTTGAAATTTTAGCAATAGTTGGTAAAATTTCAATTGTAAAAAATAAAATTCTTATCAACCATAAAAGAAATAAAATAGCAGTACCTTCTTTGTTTGTTTCAATTCTTTCAACTTTTTTTCCTTTTGCGTCTAATATTTCTGTTATCTTAATAGTACTTGCTAAATCTTCTAAAACCATAAATCGTAAAACGAAACCTTTTTTATCTTGAATCTTTTTTTCAAAACCTCCTTTTATTGTATCTGATTTTTTTATACTATTTGAAATTTCTTTTGATTGGTTTATTAAACTTGTTTCAAGTTGTTTTTTTTCTTTATCTTTATTGGTTAACCAATCATTTTTATAATCAATATATTTCTGTTTTGCTAAATTCAAACCGCTTTTATCGAATTTATTTAAATTGCTTTGCGCAATATTTTTCGCTCTTAGTTTATTTGAATATTCACGCCATTGTGAAGTTGATTGGTCTTTTTGATTGGAATTAAATTCTTCTGGAACTTTATTATAAGCTCTGTTAGATTCATTAACAGAAGTATTGTATTGATTTAATAAAATTTGATACTTGTTATTTCTTGAATTAAAATCACTTTTTAGATTATCATATATTGGATCACCTTTTGGTTCTCCGAACGACAATTCATTTTTTAATTGTAGCGCATTAATACTATCTCGTTTTAACAACTTTTCCTTGTCAGAAACAGCTTCATTTCGAAGTGCAGCCTGCTGAACTTCATATGTTTGATCTAACTTGTATTTTTCCATGTGAAGCTCAATATTTTCTTGAAATATTAATAACTCCAATGGTATTGAAATAATAAAAGCAATCAATAAAGCCATAATACCTCTAGAAATTAATGGTACCCAAAATTTCTGTTTTTTTAAGGTAGGGTCTTTTTTTAGTGTAACTACCATACTACGGTCAATACTAAATATTAATGCACTCCACAAAAGCCCAAAAATTATTGCTGTTGCATAGCTTTCACCAAAGTACCACCCAGCATAACTTCCAGAGAAAAAAGCTAGAACAGTAGTCATAAATATTGTAAAACCAATACCGGCTTGCCTATTGTAGTCTGTAGGACAATCTTTTAAAATATTAATTTCGCAACCAGACAATAGCCAAAAGAAATATTGGACTTTGGAATATTTTAGTTTTTTAGGATTAAAATTATTTTGAGAATTCTTCTTCATATAAATTGGTTATTTTGTAGTAAATTGAATTAAAATTTTTATATTTTAATGTAAATGGATAATGCAAAATAAAAAGCATAAAAAAATAGAATGCAATACTAATCATTATAATTAATGAACCATTTTCTTTGTTTAACCATGATTGAAATAAACCATAAGGTAATTTCCATATTTTATTATAAATAGTCAAATTTAATACGCCGTCATTAATTAAAAAACAATATTCTATTTGTAAGATAAATAATTTAATAAGAAATGGTAAGGTTAATATGACTGAAATTAGAATTGATAGTAAAAAAACGAATTGAATTCTTATTCTTTCAGTATTGGCTGAAATAAAAAAAGTTGTTTTTTTGATATAAAAATAAAACAATGTTGAATAGGTTATGCCTATTAACAGGCAAACTAAATTATTATCAAAAAAAAGGGATGTAGCAACAAAGCCTGAAAAAAAAGCAATTAATATTTGTATAAAAAATAATAATCCAATACTAGAAAAAATATTATATGAAGTTTTACAATAATTAACAAAAAATGGATTGTAATTAGCTAATTCCCATAGAAATATTTTAGTTTTTGATTTAGTACTCATTTTGATAGCAAAGTTTTTAAAGTTTTAGAAATACTAAATTTTTCCTTTTTTTCTAAAAAATTATTGAATATATTTTTTTGTTCATCAAATACTTCATGAGATAAATTGGATATTGAAATATTCAATGTTGGCATTTTTGGCATTGCTAAATCTAAAGGCGGAACTTTATGCAAATTTTGCACACTTATTTGAATTTTTTGAGTTGCCTGAAACAAGTCATTTTGAGCAATTAATGTAAATGAACAATCGTTTTTTGGTTTTAACTCTATACTGCTTTTGCCTGTTACATCAATATCCGCATCATAAGAAGATGATAATGTAACTTTTGAATCATTTTCTGTTTTCCAAGATAATCTTATTGGAATACTTTCTACAACAAAATCAAGATTTGATTTGAATTCAATTATTTCTACTCTTTTAAATACTTGAATTTTAATTTTTTCAGAAATGGTTTCAATATTATCTAAACCAATAACTTTTAATTCATAACTTGTATCTTTTAAAGGGCTAATTTCAAAGTTTAGAATTGATTCAACTTGTTCTTTTTTACCATCATAAATTAGAAACACTTTTGAAGCATTACTTACACTCCAATTAAAAAAAGTACTCTTATTATATTCTATTTTTTGATTGTTTGCTTTAAAATGATTTATTTTTGGTTTGTTAAATACTTTTAATTCATAATTAATTTTTGCTTTATCAAATGGGTTTTCTAATTGAAAAATTATTTTTTTTGAAGAATAATTTTTTTCAGTTATTTTACCAGAAATTGGATAATCTTTTCCATCAATTTTGACAGATTCTGTATTCTCTGATGTCCAGTTTATTGTAACTTCATTGCCTTCCAATGGAATTTCAGGACTATGATTGATTACTATTTTTGGTTTTGGAAAAACTCCATTTAAAATATCTTTAATATTATCAATATATATTGAATCACTTTTTAATGATTGCTTAATGCAATAAACTAATTTTTGAACTTCTTTCATATTTGAAAGTGTTCTAAATAATTCTGAATCGTCTGGATTTAGGAAGTCTTCTTTAGTGAAAATAATATTTTCGCCATCATTAAATTTATCATATAAATCTAATGAAACAGTCAATGCTAATAAAGATGTATATATATTTAATATTGAAAAGTGATCAATTTTTTCGTTGAAATCTTCATTCGTTCTATTTGGATGTTGATACGAGGGTGTACCTTCTTCAATTGACTTTTCTCCTAATAATTTTGGAACAAACATACCATCATAATCAATTAAAAAAAGATTTAACTTTTGATCAATCATTATATTGCTCAATTTCAAATCTCCATGTGCAATACCTTCATTTAAAAGTGTAGTCGCAATCTTTTTAAAATTTTTAGCAATTTTATTTATTTCGTTTACTTTTTTCTGACGTACAAGTGAGTTTATTTTGGATTCTAAATCATCAGCTTCAATCCATTTCATGATAACACCAGGAAAATAGCATTTTTCATCAGGTATCCCTATCAACTCAACATAAATTAATTTCTCAATAAATGTAAAGTTTATAAAAAAATCATGCTTTGTATTTTCTAAGTATGAGGAAATGGATTTTAACCTTTGAAACCTTCCTTCTAATTCGGCTGAAAAAAGTTTTAAGGCGTAATCGTTATTTTCGTCTTTCACTTTAAAAACAATTGCATTACCACCTGAAGAAATAACTAATTCATCATTTTTATAAAATGGGCGAAAAACGTATCCCCCATTTTCTTCAACAGGAAACATTTCGCTAATTACAGAATCTTTATATTGTTTTTTAGATGGATACATTTCCTTCAATATAAATTAGTGAATAATCATCAATTTCAATTTCATTATTGGTATGTAATAGTTTCATATTGTTAATAAACTCTTCTTCATTTCTTGAAATAGATTTCAAGTAATTTAATAACATTTTAATTTTTTTAAAATCATGATTCATATTAATTTGACTTTTTTTGAATTCAAGATTTTGATTATTTAAAGATTTTAAGAAACTTTGGTTTATACCTAAATCAACTAATAATGAAAAATCAATTAATGCAATATTTAATAATATCCATTTTGCCAAACTATCCGAAGCCATCACGCAAATGAAATTGTTTATTATTTCAAAAGAATTAAATGGTAATTCATTTAGTAAATCATCATTCCAATTCAATAAATTTGGATAACTTTCAATTTCATCTTGTTCGTTTATGGATGATAATTGTTTTAGTATAATTCCATTTTTAGTTTCTTCAAAAAAGAAAAAACATGAATCGCCAATAGATGTATAGTAAAATTCATTAGCCATTTTATCAAGCCAACAAGCAGTTAAGGTAGAATAAGACCCATCTTGATAAACTTTTCTATTTAATATTAAATCAGTTAAATCAGCTTTTAATATAATTTCTTCATGAAATTTTATAGAGGTATTCTCAAACCAATTTCTAATATCTAGTCCAAATTCAGCAGGATTATTTGGTATACTTTTACAAAGAAACTGAGCCCACTCTTTACAAAAAACACCAACACCACCAGCTCCATCACATAATACCCATGAATAAAACATTTCATCTGAAGATCTTAAACTTTCAATTGAGTCTTCGTTTTCATCCTTTTTCTTATCCAATAAATTTGCTATGGATTGTTTAAATGTACTTATTGAAATACTCATTACTATATTTTATTTTTTAACGTGTAAGTTCCAATATTTAAAAAAGGAAGTACTGTTTCTAAATTCCCGAATACGACACCTTTTATGTCTTCAATTGAGTTATTTATTGATGGAATAAACTTCTTTAGATTATTTGGAATTGTACTTGACATATCAAATAAAGTCACTTCATTCTCATTACCTTCAAAAATATTTCTTTCAGTAAATAATGGTAACTCTTTAAGATTTTGGCTATTTTCTGAAAGCAAAAGATTAAATAATAAAGCTTTACCATCATTGGTCTCTAAGCTTTTAATTTTATCAGCAGCTTCAATCAATTCTGAGTAATCTTCTATATCATTAGCTTCACCATCTGTTATATTAAAAACCATGGGAGGAAAACTATTTGGGTTATTTCCAACCCATTCTTCAACAAATGAATAACATAACTCAAACGCACCTTTCATTGGTGTATTTCCACCGTAAGTAGGTTCTACCCATATATTAACTTCTTGTTGTATTTCACGTAATCCAAATTTTTTAGGATTGGGTACTGTAACTATTTCCTTTCTTATTGAACCATTTCTTAGTTCGTTTACTGATACCCAAGTTTTATTTTTGAGTTTCCCTTCCCAAGCAATTTCAACAATGTTTTTATAATTTCCATCTTCATCTTCTTTACCATAACCAATAATTAAAATTTCAAAATAATCTTTTATAAATTCTGTTTTTTGACAAGTCAAAATAATTTCATCTAAAAATTGATTTACAATTAAGGATAAATGCTCCGCTTTTGATTTAATACCACCTCTATTATCTTCAATTTCATCTTTCATAGAATACGATTGATCAATTAAAATGACAAATGCACATGGGTTTGTGCTAGTTATTCTGTTTGAATACTGAGTAGCTGATAATGCTGAATTCCTTGCAGACATTATATTTCCTGCGGATTTTATTGGATTGACGGAATTACTCCCTGTATTTGATGGTAAATTAGTATTGCTCATTTTTTATAGTATTTAATTCCTTCTCTAAACGCTCTTGTTCTTCTTGATAAAATAAATCCATGTCTTTAATAGAGATAATATCTCTATATGCTTTGTCTTTACTTATTTGTTTTAATTGCTCTTGTAAATTTTGTCTTTTTTGTTTTAAATATTCTAATCGTTCTATCAATTTTTCTTTAGAACCATAACTAGAATTATCGTCGCTATCAAAAATGCCATTTTCAAGATTTGAAAGTATTTCTGACACCCTTTTTAAATCATTTTGATCATTGGCTTCGTTTAAATCTTTCATTATTTTTTCCGCTTTTTCCCAAATTTCAGGGTTGTCAGGAAATTTATTTTTAACAATATCTTCATGACACAAAAAAGCAGCCTTTCTATACTTTTGCTTTAATTCCTTTTTTTCATCATCTGATAATTCAAACTTTACTTCTTCTTTAGCTCGTTCAAAATCTTGTTTATACTCATTATAATTCTCCTCCGCTTTTGCATATTCTTCTGCTTTCTTTTCATGCCCGAGCTGTTCTAATCTCCATTTTTTTAGTTGTAATATTTCAAGTAATAAATCCCCAAATTTAATATTATAGCTATGTACAAAATCTGAAATCAATTTTTCAATGCTTACCTTTTCATTTTCAAGGGCAACAATTTCAACTTCAAGATATTTAATTTCCCATTTTATTCTTTCTACATCAAAATCAATAAATTCGGTTAAAGATTTTATTCTTTTCAAATAATCTTTAATTTGAGTAGATGCAACCGCATAATTTGAATTTTCTAAGTACGATACAATAGTTTCAATATCTTTTGTAACTTCATATTCTAGAATTTTACTTTGATGAATCTTTATTTGTTCATATTCATCTAATTGTATTAAATTATCAATAATGATAAGTCGCTTTGAAATAATTTCAGCATCAAATTTAATTAACGGGTCTTTTCCATGGTATAAAACTTTAATCCTTTTGAACTCATCAATGAAAGATGAAGCTAAATCAAAATTATCACTAGAAATGGTTATATTTTCATGGTTTGAAGCTGCTTTCATGCTCCAATTATACGAACCTGTAATGGTGTTTATTTCGTCCACAACACAAAATTTATTGTGCATTAAAGAGCCTTGGTTTTCATTAATTAGATACACTTTTCCACCTGCTTTTTCTAAGTCTTTATAGTTTATTCTACACCCTCTAGTAATAAAATCATCTACTACTATTAGCTGTACATCTAGCCCTTGACTTGCTTTGTCGCATAAAATCTTAAATAATTTAGAATCCGTAAACCAAGCAATTGCAGCATATATAGAATGATTTGAACTTTGAAGCTCTTTAGATATGTGTGAACGAATGTTCTTGAAATATGCTTGTGTTACCATTAAATTATTAATTTTGAATCTAATATTCAGCAAATATAGAAATTTTTTCAGACATTTACAATACCAACATGCTTTTAATATTGACAGCAAATAAGATGTATTGATTTACTTATTGGTTTTACACCACTTCCAACTCCTCCAAACTTACTTTGGAAGTAAACATGCCATAATTGACGATGGCTTTGTTTTTTTCTATTTTGTCTATTGTGCCTAATGCACGTCCTTCTATCATTCGTACCCTATCGCCCACTTTCAAGGCTACTTTGGGTTTTTCGATTACAGGTTTGAGTTTCTTCTCCTTTTTTTCTATTCTAATTTCTTCAACAATTACTTCAACTTCTTTTATAATTTCTTTCTTTTTTTCAATTTTTTCTTTAACTTCCTTTGGGCTAATTTTGATTCTTTTGGAATTTTCTATTTCTATTATTTTTAAAAATTCATTTACAAGATTTTTTTTGTTTTTATTATTAAAATATTTCAATGCCAAATCATCAATTTTCTGTCCAATGTAAATCATTTTTTGATTACTATCATATAATTCCTGATAACTTTCAAGTTTTTGTTGTATTTTAGTATTTATACGTTCCATTTTTTGGCTCTCTTCTCGTGCCTTTGTTTCTTCTTCTTTTAAGGTTTGAGACGTTTTTTCCATCTTCGACCGTTCTTTTTGCAAATTGGCTATTGTTTTGTCAAATCGAACTTTGCCACCTTCTATTTTCTTTTTGGCTCGATTAATCAATCCAAATGGAATACCATTTTTTAGGGCAACTTCAAATGTAAACGAACTTCCGGCTTGACCAATTACCAATTTGTATTGGGGTTCCAGTGTTTTTTCATCAAAAAGCATATTGGCATTTGAGGCAAAAGGCAACTCGTTGGCCAACATTTTCAAATTGGAATAATGGGTTGTAATAATGCCAAAAGCACCTCTGTGATAAAACTCTTCTAAAAAAACTTCTGCCAAGGCACCACCCAATTCAGGATCGGAACCTGTTCCAAATTCATCTATCAAAAACAAGGTTTTTTGATTGCATTTTTTCAAAAAATAGTTCATGTTTTTCAACCGATAACTGTATGTACTCAAATGATTTTCAATGGATTGATTGTCGCCTATATCGGTTAGGATACGGTCGAACAAACATGTTTCACTTCGTTCATGAACAGGAATCAACATACCCGATTGCAACATCAATTGGAGTAAACCAACGGTTTTCATCGAAATGGTTTTACCGCCAGCATTGGGCCCAGATATTACAATAATTCGATTATCGTTTGAAAATGATATGGTTTGAGGAAAAGTAATTTCGCCTTTATTTTTATTTGATAAATATAAAATGGGATGAAAAGCTTCCTTAAAATATAATTTTCTTTCCTCAACAATATGGGGCAAAATGGCCTTTATTTTATTGGCATATTTGGCTTTTGCAGCCACCACATCTACATCACTCAAAAAATCTTGATATGTAATAATTAATGATAAATAATTACTTATAGCATAAGTTAATTTTTTTAATATTCTAATAATTTCTTCTTTTTCTTCATATTCTAAATTGCTTAACGTTCTAGAGTATCCTAATGTGGCTTCTGGTTCTATATATGCAATACTACCCGTTTTGGAAGTTCCTAAAATGCTGCCTTTTACTTTTCGCCTGTACATGGCTAAAACGGCCAAAACCCTCCTGTTTTGAACAAAACTTTCTTTGATGTCGTCCAAATAACCTAAAGATTGGTATTGAGAAAGTGCCGATCCAAAACTTTGATTTACTTTTCCTCTTACTACATTCATATTTTTACGAATTTCTTTCAAATTTAATGAAGCATCGTCCTTAATTTCGCCATATTTATCAATCACAACTTCAATCAATTGGATGATTTCTTTTGTATAGGTTACTTCCGATGCCCGTTGGTGCAAATTTGGGTAATACGTTTCAAATTTTTTAAAAAATAAGATAAGAGCATTAGCATTTTCAGAAATTGTAATTATTTTTTTAAAACTACTAGCCTCTAAATAACTGTCTTCTATAGACAAGTATTTAATTTCATGAGCAATACCTTCAAAACCATGATTAGGAATAGCATTATTATTGTCAAAGCTCGAAACATATTCAGATGTTTGCAATAAAGCCCCCATCAATGCATCTTTATCTTTGTAAGGTTTTATTTTAAGGGCTTTTTCTTTGCCTAAATCCGTATTGCAAATATCAGAAATAGTTTCCAAAACAGTTGGAAATTGCAAATCTTGAAGCGTTTTTTCTGTAATAGAAATCATCATTTTATTTTTCTGTTTTTTAGTAGGTATTCAAGAATTATGTCTTAATTTAAACTTTTGACTTAATACTCAAGATTTAATACTTAAGACTTAATACTTACTGTAATGTAATTTCAAACGTTTTGTCCCAATTTTTACCCGTAACAAAAATGGTATTTGTCGATTTTTTAAAAGCTATTCCATTCAAAACAGCTTCTTCTGATTTGCTTTTTATTTTTTGATGCAAAGCAGATAAATCAACTATGCCTTCTACGGCCCCAGAATTTGGATCGATCACCACAATAGCATCTTTGTGCCAAATATTGGCCAACAATTTACCATTCATCCATTCCAATTCATTCAAACTTTCAATTTTTGTACTTCCTGAATAAACATTTATATGAGAAACCATTTTTTGAGTGGCTGCATCCATTGTCCAAATACGTGCAGTGCCATCAGACTGATACAAATGTGTGCCATCGTTTGTTAAACCCCAACCTTCAATATTTTGATCAAATGGAAACGTTTTTTCGAGTTTCCATGTTTTTAAATCATATATGAAACCCAATTTATCTTGCCATGTCAGTTGATATACTTTGTCTTTTAAAATAGTGATTCCTTCTCCAAAATATTGGTTGTCTAATTTGATATAATCTACAATTTTGCCCGTTTGATATTGGGTTTTTAACAATCTCGATGTGCCTTTTTGACCTGTCCCTTCATATAAATCATTGCCATAAAATTCAAACCCTTCTGTAAAAGAAGTGGTATCATGCGGAAAAGTATTCACAATTTTATAATTTAATAATTGGGGTTCAATAGAAGATACAATTTCAATTTTGGATACAATTTCTTGATTTTTGCCTTCAAAATATACGAGCGCTTTAACATCTTGAAGTCCCAATATTTGATTTTTCAATTCAAATTTAAAGGCTCCAGCTCCTTTTTGTGCACCAATATTTTTTTCATTTAAATAAAAAATAATGCTATCGATGGCTTTATTTTCTGGATTTTCAATGCCAATTTGCATCGACTCGTTTCGAGTATATTGACTTTTAAAGCTTTTTTTATCAAAGCTAAACATATTTTCTTTAGTACTATTACAAGAATAAAGCCCCAAAAGAAACACAGTTAAAATACTATAATACAGTAATTTATAATTTTTCATAACTAAAAAGTTTTTTAATAATCCAAAAAAATAGATAATAATTAATATTTACGCTTGCAAATATACAAAAAGATTGTATATTTGCAGCGGCAAGTCCTACACGACCAGCTCCTGCAGAATCCCCCAGGATGGGAACGTAGCAAGGGTAAGCGGTTGAGCGGTGCGATGTAGGTCGCTTGCCATTTTTGATAATCTTCCATTTGGAAGATTTTTTTTTGCTTAAAATTTATAAAAATAAGATTTATTTTATTTTCTATATCCTTCTTTTATTTACTTCCATTATTTTATATTTTTATTTTATAAATCAATTATATAATATGATTAAATTATATCTTAATTTTTTATTTTTTTTATAAAATATAAAAATATAAATAAAATATAAAAAATTATACTTTTTTATAAAATAAATCTTCAATTACTAAAAATTTTTTTATTTAATCTTTTTACCCATATTATTAGAGATTTATAATTCTAAATTTTATAATAAACAAATTGCACTAATAAATCAATTTATGAAATGATTAAATTAAAATTAATATTTTAATTTAAAAAATCGTTGATTTAATTGATTTTGAATAAAAAAAATGATTTTATTATTGTAATAATAATATTTAAAATAATATAAAATATCATAAAAATAACAATTTATTAAATTTATTATTCATATTAATTTACAAATATTGATATTTAATTTAAAAAATAAGATTGTATTTTAAGCTTAATAAAAAAAAAAAAAT
>NZ_MUGT01000085.1 GCF_002217205.1 Flavobacterium branchiophilum NBRC 15030 = ATCC 35035
TAAATAACTCGATAAATTTATTCATTAAAAATACATTTATAGAACAAAAATAATAAAAAAAAATTACTTTTGGGCAATTAATAAGATTAAATTTATCAATCTTGAAGAATAGCCTATTTCGTTGTCATACCAGCCCACCACTTTTACCATTTTGTCGATTACAGATGTTAATTGAGCATCAAATAAGCAAGAATGGGGGTTGCCCAACACATCTACAGATACTATAGGATCGTTTGTATAGTCTAAAATACCTTTCAAATAAGTGGCAGAAGCATCCAAAAAAGCTTTATTAATTTCTTCAATACTTACATTTCGTTTTACATTAAAAGTTATATCTGTAAGTGAACCATCTGGTACAGGAACACGAATACCACACCCTCCAATTTTACCTGCCAAATTGGGAAATATTTTTGTAAGGGCTTTTGCAGCACCCGTAGTTGTAGGCACAATAGACTGGCTGGCTCCCCTAGCCCTTCTCAAATCTTTGTGGGGCTGGTCGTGCAGGCTTTGGTCTGTTGTAAATGAATGAATTGTAGTAATATAAGCCTGCTCAATACCGCATAAGTCATTGATAATCTGTATCATTGGAGCGGCATTATTGGTTGTACAACTGGCATTAGACACTATCAATTCCGATCCGTCGAGTATCTGTTCATTGACGCCCAAAACCACCGTTTTGATGGAATCTACCTCAGACGGGGCAGACAAAATCACTTTTTTGGCACCAGCCAAGATGTGCTCATACAATTCGTCATACCCTTTGTATTTTCCTGTTGCTTCTACTACAAAATCAATATCTAGGGCCTTCCAATTGAGGTTTGAAATCAATTTTTCGTGAGAAAAAACTATTTTTTGATTGTCCACTAAAAGGTGTTTCTCATCAAACGAGACAGGTAATTTTAACACTCCATGAATGCTATCGTATTTTAGCAAATGGGCCATGGTTTTGTTATCTGCCACATCGTTTATGGCTACCACCTCTATACTGTCGTGTTGCCACAATAGCCTAAATAAATTACGTCCTATACGTCCAAATCCATTTATAGCTACTCTGATTTTCTTTTTTTTCATTAATAATTATAAATTATTACTTATAATATATGTTTAGCTGCACGATAAGACGAACGGACTAAAGCACCGCTTTCTACGTGTCTAAAACCAAGTGCTAAACCTATTTTTTCGTATTTTTGAAATTGTTCGGGAGTGATAAAGTTTTTTACGGGCAAATGTTTTTTGCTGGGTTGCAAATACTGACCTATGGTAACAACATCTACCGCAACGGCTTTCAAATCGTGGAGGGTTTGTATGACTTCTTCTTCTGTTTCGCCCAAACCAAGCATGATGCCCGATTTGGTTCTGGCAGCACCATTGGTTTTTAAGTATCGTAAAACCTCCAAACTTCTGTCGTATTTGGCCTGAATACGAACTTCTCGGGTTAAACGTCTTACGGTTTCGATATTATGGGAAATGACTTCGGGTTTTGCGGCCAATAAGCGGTCCAAATGTTTTTCATTTCCTTGAAAATCAGGTATTAACGTTTCTAAAGTGGTATTGGGATTCATACGACGAATGGCTTTGATGGTTTCATTCCAAATGATGGAACCGCCGTCTTTCAAATCGTCTCTGTCCACACTGGTAAGCACGGCATGTTTGATGTTCATGATTTTGATAGATCGGGCAACTTTTTCGGGTTCGTCCCAATCGACTGTTTCGGGCCGACCCGTTTTTACGCCACAGAAACCACAAGAACGGGTACAAATATTGCCCAAAATCATAAATGTTGCTGTACCTTCGCCCCAACATTCGCCCATATTAGGACAACTCCCAGAGGTACAAATGGTGTTGAGTTTATATTGATCGACTAGACCACGTAGTTCGGTATATTTTTTACCAATTGGTAGTTTTACTTTCAGCCATTTGGGTTTTCCGACAGTGGTGTTTTCTAAAAGTGAGTCCATAAAATTAGTTTTATTGGGCAAATATACGTAAGTTTCAAACTATATTTTCAAAATCTTATTTACATTTTTTTAATTTTTTCGGAAATATTGAAATCCTTTATTAATGTTAAATTTTAAACTATTTACTTACAAAATGAATAATATAATGCTACTTCTTGAATCAGAAAAAGAAAACGTCAATGTTGGATTTCTTAAAAAAATCTTAATTTATTGTATGATGATGGTTTTTTTGTCTTTTTTTGATATTTTTGTTTTATAAATAAGAATTTTAAAACTTAGCTTGTTGTAAAAGGAAGTGGATTAATTGAAAGAAAGTTGGTTTATAACGAGGTGTGGTTTGCATGAGGGATAGTAGTGGAAATCCTTTAGAAGCCCCCCAGCCTCCAAAAGTGGAGTGAATCTGGCATTTGAATGGGGTAATCAAAAAAGATTATTTCACAGTATTATATTTCTTTTGGGGTTCTAGGAACGATCTTTGAAACAGATAGCTCGAATCGTAGTTTACCGAAGGACACACCCAAATGATTAAGTGGAATAATTAATAATATTGTAAATTTTTAATTAAAGTTGAAAAATGAAAAAAATATATTTCATAATGGTTATTTTAACTGCTTGCTTTTGTCAGGCACAACAAAAAACAAAAAAATTTACTGTGGAATATCTAAATATGTCAGCTATTTCGATAACAAAAAACACCGAAGGCTATTTTTCTAATTATGGTTTTAATGAAAGCCGATCGATTACAAATGGTTTTGATGTAGGGATTAGTACTTTGCATGGTGCCAAGCTGTTTGGTTATGTGTCTGTTATGGCGGGCATTGGGGTAGATTGGAACATTAATAAAACTTTTTTGGCAACTCCTTTTATTGTTGATTTGCGGCTTTTTTCGAGCAAACGTACCGAAAACAGTGGCTTTGTGTATTTGCAAACAGGACACAACATCAAATGGAATGATACATTTAACGGAGATGGTGTAACAGCTAAAATGGGTATTGGAGGTATATTTCAGTATGATGGCAATACGGCTTATTATATTGAGTTGTATAAAAAATCAAGGCATATACATTTAGATGAACTACAAAACAGAGGTTTTTATAAGACTTTAGGATATGGAGTTTCGATAGGAGTTATTTTTTAGAATTTTAATTGTTTAATTTTTAAAAAAGTTGCATCTGACATTGAAAACAATAGATGATATGTATAATATAGGGATAAAATGTATGTGAAATAAGAATAAATAAGTTTTTTGATATAAAAATAAAAATAAATTATAAAAAACTTTTTTTAATTAAAATTAAATAATAATTTTACTCTAAATTAATAACAAATTATGAAAACTAAACAAAAAGTATTTCCGAATTATACAAGTAATTTATTTAATTTGGTTAAATTACTTGTAATCAAAAATCTTGCCAATAAAAACACAATAATATTTTAATTTAAAATCAATTTACTATGAAAAACTTTAAAATTATAACATTTATTTCATTTTTATTAATTCTTTTTTCTTGTGAAAAAGAGGAAAATATAAAAATACAAAATACTAATATTGATAATGTTTCTATAAAAGACGGAAGGTTATCCTTCCAAAGTATAGAGTCTTTACAGCGTGTCTATAAGGAATATGCAGATGCAACAGATGAAAAATTAGCTTCATACCTTCAACCTCTTTACAAAAAGGGATTTTACTCTTTAAGACCTATTGTAACTGAAAGTAATGAGAATTTTCTTTATTATCATTATACAAAAAACGATAGTACAATGAGGAAATCAAATCACAGAAGTCAAGAGGATGTGTTTGATTATTTAGATGATCTTGAGGATATAATTGGAGACGATACTTTTTCTGCTTTTTTAAATAACAATGCAGAAATATTAGTTGCTGATAAGATATATAAATATACAGATGTAGGTTTGTTTATATCAAATGAAGACAAGTATAATAATTTATTATCTTATTTAGATGAAAAAAATGTTTCTCAAAATATAATAGAAGAGACACCCTTAAATATTAAGACAAATTTATTTAATGAATTTCCTTCTGATGGAATAAACACTATTAATCCAGATATAAAATATTTTAAAGTTGCTCCAATGGATCCAGATACAGATGGAGGAGGATCTGGAGCACCATATACACCAACTCCAGGCTCTCCAGCCTCAACAGATCCAAGTTATAATGCCTTCCTAAATAACCTTGGAAGTTGTCAAATACAACACGGGTTATTTACAACATGGTTTGGAGAGAATGATGTTTGTATTGATAAATATGAAAGTAGAAGAAGGGTTAAAACAAAGGCTTTTAATTATAATTATTTAATTGTTTACCACATGGGGGTTAAATGTGTTCATCAATATAGAGGATGGACTGGTTTCTGGAGATTAGAAGCAACGGATGAAATTCGGTTAGTAGTTGAGGCAGCACAATTTGAATATGATTTAGACGCTCTTCTTGGTAATAATGCAATAAATAATCAAACAAGAGAGCAAATCTATTATATGAATAATCAAAAGGCTTATTTTGCAGGACCAAATACCATAACTTTTAACAATCAATGGGGATTACCAACCATTACCTATTATAACTTAAATAGTTTACCTGCAATTTTTCAGGATAATTTATCATTTGAATTTTTCGGAACAGGAATAGATTGGTTAGATAATCAAATTCAAAATGGTATCGATACAAATTTAGAGGCTTCAAATTTGAATCAACAATTTTATAGTACTTTATATTCTACATTAAGTTCTCAATTACAGAAAGCGTTCGGAAATAACACACAAGTACCACAAAATAGAACATTTGTTGCGAAATTTCCGCAAAATGGTAAAATGATATTTCAAAAATCAGTAGCATTAAAAGAATACAATGTAGGGTATTCAGAAAAAACTTTTGATTGGGGTGCAGAATTTAGTTTTAACGCATCAACTTCTGGAGATAGCGGATGGAGAATGTCAGGCGGAGCTGGAAATGTTTTAGTAAGGCCAAAGAATTTTAGAGTAAAAATAATTGGAGCAGCAAGACGTGGTGATGTTTGGCATGGAAGCAAATTCAATAATGGAATAAATTAAATCAAATGAAAAAAGTTGCTTTTGTTTGGTTCTTTCTTATGTCGTGTATCAGTCAGGCACAACAAAAAACAAAAAAATTTACTGTGGAATATCTAAATATGTCAGCTATTTCGATAACAAAAAACACCGAAGGCTATTTTTCTAATTATGGTTTTAATGAAAGCCGATCGATTACAAATGGTTTTGATGTAGGGATTAGTACTTTGCATGGTGCCAAGCTGTTTGGTTATGTGTCTGTTATGGCAGGCATTGGGGTAGATTGGAACATTAATAAAACTTTTTTGGCAACTCCTTTTATTGTTGATTTGCGGCTTTTTTCGAGCAAACGTACCGAAAACAGTGGCTTTGTGTATTTGCAAACAGGACACAACATCAAATGGAATGATACATTCAACGGAGATGGCGGCACTACAAAAGGTGGCATTGGAGGTATATTTCAGTATGATGGCAATACGGCTTATTATATTGAAGTATTTAAGAAAACGAGAAGTATTTTTTTGAATGGGCTACAAAACAGAGGGTTTTATGAGACTTTAGGATATGGAGTTTCGATAGGAGTTATTTTTTAGAATTTTAATTGTTTAATAAATAAAAAAAGTGTTGATGAAAAAAATGATTGGTTGTATGCTGGCAATATTGGCATTTCAAAAACAGAATGCCCAAAACACGGCAGTTGAAAAAGGGGTAATTAATGTTGAAACAGGAATTTTTGGAGCGTGGATCAGCCATGAAGCCAAGCTGGGGTCGGAGTTTGCTTTGCGAAGTGAGTTTGGATTAGATGCGGGTTTATTTGGCAATGCTTATTCGAACGGCACGGGTTATATTATGGTGCCTGTGCTAAAACTGGAGCCAAGATGGTATTATAATATTGACAAAAGAGGTCATGATTCTAAAAATACTTTGCATAATGCTGCCAATTTTTTGACGTTGTCTGTGCAGTACCATCCTGATTGGTTTGTTATTACAAACGGTAGCCAAACTGGGATTTACAATCAGGTGAATTTGATTCCCAAATGGGGTATTCGTCGCAACATTGGTAAGAGTAATTTTAACTATGAGGCTGGATTTGGTGTAGGATTACGTTATGTTTTTTTGAACGCTACCCAAAATAGTGCCATCAAATCGGAAACGGCAGTTGATGTTCATTTAAGAATTGGATATACTTTTAGGAATAAAAAATAAGTAAATAAAAAAAACCGTTATTCTACAAGAGTAACGGTTTTTTTATATTTTACAATATTGATAATCAAACTATTAAGGCAAAACCGTTACTTCGTTAATCAATCGAACGGGTTGGTTTGTAAATAATTTATAAGTCATTACTTTTAAAAAAGAATCTGTTTTTTGGTTTCCACATTCGTACCACCACAAAGATTGGTAGCGTTTGTTGTTTTTTTCCATAATGTTGCACCAAATTTTTTGTTGTCCTACTTGTTTTTCTTCAGATTTTATAATTTTATAACCATCTCCAGTCCAGCAAATTAACGGTTTGTGTATGGGTGTTTTGATGTAGATGAGCTTGTTGGGTGTGGCTATTTTAAATACCTCGTTGTTGATCCAAATGCCTTTTGAGATTGGGTATTGGGTATCTAAATTTGTAAGAATATTAGCTTTTGTTTCTATTTGTACGGCAAGGCTAGTGATGAAAAAAACTACAAGTACGATTACTATTGTTATGATAGGAAAACGCATGGGTTGGAGGACAGGATGTTGTTTTTTTGGAACAAAAAACCGAATCAAATACAGCATGGGCAGTAATTGATAAATTACAAAACACAGCAAGCCAAGGGCATGATGGAGTGGATTATTGGTAGTGCAGTTTAATAAAAGTAACACTATGATTCTGAAATAGTTGGATATAATATTGAGTATAAAAGCCAACAAACAAAATGTTATAATGCTTGAACAATCGAACTGTTTTTGTAGTTTTTTTTCTTGAATAATTAACAAAAAAGAGGCTGCCAAAAAACCCATTTTGAACATAGACAATCCCATACAAGCCGTATCGACACTGACTTTTGTTTGATTGATAAAAAAATTGACTCCCTCGATACGCTGGATGTTTAGAAAATGTTTTAGAGATTCGTACACTATTTTGCATAAAAATTGTTTGATTTCGACGGTAAAATTTTCAAAAAAAGCATTAAATATGGTCGAAAACAACAATAAATTGATTAGGGCCACAAACGAAAATTGGCTTGTAATATAGTAATATACCAAACACAACAAGAGCATAAGTGCCAGCAAATGAAGGGCTTTTGTATGGAGTTTGAAAGCAATAAATTCTAAAATAGCCAAGCAAGGCAGCAGTAGATAAGCTATTTTGAAACTTGTTTTTTGACTGCCCCAAACAAAAAGCGTCATAGACAACAGGATTCCATAAAAATCGGTGTTAAAACATTTTTTTATAGTATAATAATTAATACATACTAATGTAAAAAGTAGTATTAAAGTTGCATTTTTGAAGTGTTTGGTATATGACAACATCATTAGTAAGTGGTTTGTTTGTTTTTATTATAATAGATTCCAAAAACGATAAACATGATACCCAAAAGAGCCCATTCGTGAGGTTCAGGAACGGCTCCATGGTTGTTTATAGAAGCGTTTCCGAGGGTGTTTACATTTTTTTCGATGCCATTATTTTCGTAATCTTCGTCGGTTTCCAGTACAATAAGCGAAGAAATGGGCGATACAATATTGGTTTCTTTGGCCAAATAAACATACCGATTTTGCAAGGTCGAGTCGGCTTGTATGGCAACATGTTCGTTCAATATTTGATTAAAGGCAAAAAGTCTGTACAAATGATCTGATCCTGTGGAAGGCAAATGGGGGTTTGACATGGTTTCGGTAATGGCCATTTGGGCAGGCAAAACTGCAACTGTATGGGGCTGCAAAGGGTAGCCTTCAAAAGCTTTTTTTGCTACAAGTTGTGTGGCATGTTGCAAATTGGTTTGTAAAACATCGGCATACTTTTGCTCCTTGATGGTTTGCCAAAAAGGGTTTAAAGTTTTTGAAAATGCCAGTACTTTTATCCCTTTGGGCTTGGTTTTAGTTTTGATTTTGGTAAGGTATTTGGTGTTTGCCAACTCTTCAAAATTGGCCGAAAAAGTATTGGATTTAGTAACAATCAAACTGTTATTTGAACAATGGTATAAGGGCAAAAGGCTGTAATTTAGGGTTTCAAAACGGGCAAAAATATTTTTGTAATTTTGTTTGGTTATGGCAGTTTTTTCTTGGTTTAGAAACACAAAAAACTTTTTATCTTCCTGATATACAAATTGTTCTATTTCATGAATGGTCCATTGTTGGTTCAAATCTAAAATGATTTCTGAAGGTACAAAGGAATATTGAACCGCTTGAATTGGAGCTGTTTGATACGATTTGTTTTTCCAATTGAATGTATGGGATTCAAAATTTTTGGCAACAGCCACTTCGAGTTGCCAATCCTGAAGCCCTGTTCCTTCGTGGGTTAGATAGCCGTTTTGAAGTTCAAAATTTTTGGTGGCTTCAAATGAGCTGTTGTCTGCAATTTGCAAACGAGATATAGTGGCTGCATGGGCAATATGAGGCCCTTGAACTTGGATGTTTTGATAGCGTACTTTTTGATTTTCAAATGTTAAAGGAGTTGTAAAACCGCATTTGAACGTACGAGGCAATTGATTATTGATAGGGAAAACCCTTACAACAATACGATTACCTTCTCGCCATTGCATCAACGAGGGGTCTCTATACTCTACCCCAACCACTTGATTATAGGCTTTTTGTGCTTTTTCTTTGGTGGTTAAAACCCCTTTGCGTTCAACTCCATTCACCCACAAAGATAGCGACGTGGCTACTGCTCCTTCGGGTAATTGAAATGAATAAATAGCTTCTTGATCTGTCCATGAATTTTTGGTAGAAACCACATCTAAAGTCAATTCGGTGTAAGCTATTCTTTCGGCAGGAAAAATTTTTATGTCTTCTTTTATGTTTTGGGTCATCAGGTCTTTGCCATCCCAAAGGTGTGTTTCTGTTTCCAATCTTTTGTCAAAATTAGCTTTCAAAATAGCTATTTTATCTGCCACAGGCATTTCAATTGGTGTAGCTAATAAATAGCCTAAATTAACCAACGGATTGTGTGTTTTTCGTTCGTTGTATTGTTTAGAATCAAAATCTCTAAATCCATCTAAATTGAAAAATTTCTCATATCCAATATACACAACATCTTTTTTGAGTAAAATTTCATTCCAAAAATTGGGGGTCAAATTTTGCGAAAGTTTGATATAATGGGGCAAATGATCGTCGGTTTCAAAAGTTTTGGTTACTTGAAATTGGTTCATTTTGAGGCTTTCGTTATTTAACTGATAAGCAAAAAAGGCAATCCCCGACATGATTGACAATAGGCCCGAAATAAAATAAAGAGATTCTTGTTTGATTTGATTGTAATTTTTACATAAAAAAACAATGTGATAGCCCATCACTATAAGTGGTACTAAGCCATAAAAACCCATCCCAAGCCCTAACATACCTATAAATGAAAATGGCAAAATAGGAATTAAATAGATTACATAATAAGCTATCAAAGCAAACGTAATGCCATTAATTAAAAAAGCTAATTTACTTACAAAATTATTGTTTATTTTAACATAAATAATAAAATTTGTAAAACAAAATAAGAATGTACATAAATAGACCCAAATAGGTAAATTTTCAAACACATTGATAAACATATTTGCCGAAAAACAACCAACAAACCAATTAAGAAATAAAAATGGGATAAGGTCGTTGTAGGTGTTGGTTTTGAGCACTTTGTAGGTATAAAACACCCCAAAACCAAAAATAACGACCAGATTGATGAAACAAAGAGAGATTACTTTATCATTGTCAAACGAAAGTCCAATTAGGGTTAATGACAGTAAAAGCAGCGTAAGAACTGAAACATATAAGGCTATTTTTATATCTTTATGATCAAAAGAAAATAAACTTGAAAAAATTTTATTCATAAATAATTATAATTAATGGTTTTTTTTATAAAATGATTTTACTTTTTTTAATTCTTGTTAAGGTCTTGCCGATGAGGCATTTTTGTAAGATGTTGGTATTTATGTCATGAGCCTTTTTATTTTAAAATGAATTTTTTGTTTGGTTTCATTTTTGGTTAAAATTATTTTCGTAGTTATTGATTTTTTAAAGTACTTTGAAATGCAAAGTTATTTAAAATTAATTATCAGCCAAATAAAAAAGTGTTTTTTTTATAAAAAATACAATACCATTAGAATTGGAGTTCAAATAACATTATTAAAATTTTAATATTAACAAAAAATCGAATAAATTTTAACAAACTATCAACAAAAAAGTTAAAAAACAGTTGTTTTGATAAATTATTATCAATAATAAAGATATTCTATTAAAAATTTTTTAATAGTATAACGTTTTCGTAAATTTGCCCCATAACATTTAAAAACATTAATTATGGCTTTTGATAATGAAATGAAACTTTATAACGAATACATTAACGAAATAGTAGAAAGAAAAGGTCAAGGTCTTCATCCAAAACCAATTGATAGCGCTGACCTGTTGAGCGAAATTATCGAACAAATAAAAGATGTGAATAATCCTAATAGAAAAGATTGTTTGAACTTCTTTATTTACAATACATTGCCTGGTACCACTAGTGCAGCGGGTAAAAAAGCTTATTTTTTGAAAGATATTGTTCTTGGAAATGAATCTGTAAATGAAATTACTCCAGCTTTTGCCCTAGAATTATTGTCTCACATGAAAGGTGGAACTTCAATTGAAGTATTACTTGATTTGGCATTAGGAAATGATGTGGCCATAGCAAAACAAGCTTCGGATGTGCTAAAAACACAAGTGTATTTGTATGATGCCGACACCGATAGATTAAAAGATGCTTTCACAAACGGAAATGCAATTGCAAAAGATATTTTAGAAAGCTATGCTAAAGCAGAGTTTTTTACAAAATTACCTGAAGTTCCAGAAGAAATTAAAGTAGTTACTTTTATTGCTGGCGAAGGGGATATTTCTACCGATTTATTGTCTCCAGGAAATCAAGCACACTCTCGTTCTGACCGTGAATTGCACGGAAAATGTATGATTACGCCACAAGCACAAGAGGAAATTAAAGCACTTCAAGCACAACATCCTGATAAATCAGTCATGTTAATTGCTGAAAAAGGAACTATGGGAGTTGGTTCTTCTAGAATGTCTGGAGTTAATAACGTGGCATTATGGGCAGGAAAACAAGCAAGTCCTTATATTCCATTTGTAAATATTGCTCCAATTGTTGGAGGAACTAACGGAATTTCACCAATTTTCCTTACTACTGTGGATGTTACAGGTGGTATCGGAATTGATTTGAAAAACTGGGTTAAGAAAACAGATGCTAATGGAGAGGCCGTTCGTGATGAAAATGGAGATGCTGTTTTAGAACAAGCCTATTCTGTTGCTACAGGAACGGTTTTGACTATTAATACAAAAACTAAAAAATTATACAATGGCGATAAAGAATTGATTGACATTTCAAGATCATTCACGCCACAAAAAATGGAATTTATCAAAGCAGGTGGTTCTTATGCTATTGTTTTTGGTAAAAAAATTCAAACTTTTGCTTGCAAAGTATTAGGAATTGATATTCCAGCAGTTTTTGCTCCATCAAAAGAGGTTTCAAAAGAAGGACAAGGACTTACTGCTGTTGAGAAAATTTTCAACAGAAATGCCGTTGGAAATACTCCGGGCAAAGTATTACATGCTGGGTCTGATGTTCGTGTAGAGGTTAATATCGTTGGTTCGCAAGATACCACTGGATTGATGACTGCTCAAGAATTAGAATCGATGGCAGCCAAAGTAATTTCGCCAATTGTAGATGGAGCTTACCAATCAGGTTGTCATACTGCTTCTGTTTGGGACAAAAAAGCACAAGCCAATATTCCTAAATTAATGCAATTTATGAACGATTTTGGTTTGATTACTGCTCGTGACCCTAAAGGGGTTTATCATTCTATGACAGATGTTATTCATAAAGTTTTGAACGATATTACTATTGACGATTGGGCTATCATTATTGGTGGTGACTCTCATACTAGAATGTCTAAAGGGGTTGCTTTTGGTGCGGATTCTGGTACTGTGGCTTTGGCTTTAGCAACAGGAGAAGCTTCTATGCCAATTCCTGAATCAGTAAAAGTTACTTTCAAAAGAACCATGAAAGATTATATGGACTTCCGTGATGTGGTTCACGCAACCCAAGCGCAAATGTTGCATAAATTTGGTGGTGAAAATGTGTTCCAAGGTAGAATTATCGAAGTTCATATTGGAACTTTAACAGCTGATCAAGCCTTTACTTTTACAGATTGGTCTGCCGAGATGAAAGCCAAAGCATCTATCTGTATTTCTGAAGATGAAACATTAATCCAATCTTTAGAGATTTCAAAAAGCAGAATCCAAATCATGATTGATAAAGGAATGGATAATGCTAATCATGTGCTTCAAGGGCTTATCAATAAAGCAAATAAAAGAATTGAAGAAATCAGAACGGGTGATAAACCAGCATTGAGACCAGATGCCAATGCTAAATATTATGCTGAGGTTGAAATTGATTTGGATGTTATTAATGAGCCAATGATTGCGGATCCAGACGTCAATAATAAAGACGTTTCTAAAAGATATACACACGATACCATCAGACCACTTTCCTTCTATGGCGGAACTAAAACGGTAGATTTAGGTTTCATCGGTTCTTGTATGGTTCACAAAGGCGATATGAAAATATTGGCTCAAATGCTTAAAAACATTGAGAAACAAGAAGGTAAAGTGGCATTTAAAGCACCTCTTGTAGTTGCTCCACCAACATACAATATTGTGGATGAATTGAAAGCAGAAGGTGACTGGGAAGTATTGCAAAAATATTCAGGTTTTGAATTTGATGACAATGCCCCAAAAGGAGCAGCACGTACAGAGTATGAAAATATGTTGTATTTAGAGCGTCCAGGTTGTAACCTTTGTATGGGTAACCAAGAGAAAGCAGCAAAAGGAGACACAGTAATGGCAACATCAACTCGTTTGTTCCAAGGACGTGTTGTAGAAGATTCTGCTGAGAAAAAAGGGGAATCATTATTGTCTTCAACTCCAGTAGTGGTATTATCAACTGTTTTGGGAAGAACTCCAACCATTGAAGAATATAAAAAAGCAGTGGAAGGCATCAACTTAACCAAGTTTGCTCCATCTCACAAATTATTGGTTGATTAATACAATCGATAAATATTACAATAAAAAAAGCTTGAGTTAAACTCAAGCTTTTTTTTTAATAGATTATAGTGGAAAAATTAATAAGCTCTTTCTACAATATTTTTGACTTTTTCCAAAGTGATATTTTGACGTTCGCCCATAGCCACCCAGCCTCTTTGCTCAAAACGTTTTACGATAAAATCTGCTGTTTTCTCGTAATCTGTTGTGTTTTCAGAAAGCTTGATTTTCATACCCATCAATTGATAAAAGGCTTTCGTTTTTTCTATGGCTTCCAAGGCTACTTGCTCCGTAGTTCCTTCTAATCCAAACACTCTAGTGCCATATTGAGCTAATTTTTCTTTCTTGGTTTCAAACATTTCCAAATACAAATTAGGCCCAATTATAGCCAAAGTTCTTGCATGGTCTATGTCAAATAATGCAGTTAACTCATGCCCAATCATGTGCGTTGCCCAGTCAGATGGTACTCCTTTTTGCAACAAACCATTCAAAGCCATGGTACAACACCACATATAATTTGAAGCCAAAGTATAATCAGAAGGATTTTGTACAATTTTTGGACCAATTTCAATGAGTGTTTGCAAAATACTTTCGGCAAAACGGTCTTGTAAAAAAGCATCGTGCTTGTATGTGATATATTGTTCCAATACATGAACAAAAGCATCAATAACCCCATTTTGCAATTGACGTTCTGGCAAAGAAGCTATAACTGTTGGGTCGCAAATGGAAAACTTAGGAAACATGGCAGCCCCTCCAAAATCCAATTTTTCATGTGTAGCTTCAATGGTAATTACTGCACCAGAGTTCATTTCGCTACCCGTTGCAGGAAGCGTTAGTACCGTACCAAAAGGCATCACATTTGAGCCTTGTTTAAAAATAATACGCTTTTTCAAAATATCCTCGGCAGGTCCTTCATAACAAGAGGCTGCCGACAAAAATTTGACACCATCTATTACACTACCCCCACCAACAGCCAAAATAAATTGAATTTTTTCGTTTTTTATCACCTCAACTGCCTTCATCAAGGTTTCAAATTTTGGATTAGGTTCAACCCCACCAAATTCCAAGACTTCAACATCTTTTAGAGCATTTTTTACTTGGTCATACACCCCATTTTTAAAAATACTGCCACCGCCATACACCATCAATACCTTTTGATTAGGTGGTATTAAATCCTTCAATTTGGACATCTGCCCTTTTCCAAACACCAAATGGGTTGGATTAAATAATTCAAAATTATTCATAATATAATATTTATTAAATTTATAATATTAAAATCAAACTGTAGTCTATACCAAAACTCAATCAACGCTCACTTTAAATTCTTCGGCTATTGCTTCTACCCAAAACCCGCCTCGTTTTAGTGCTTTTAAAATGCTTTTCTTTCATATTTCCTTACTCAATTCCAAATGCTTTTCCTTTTTCAAAACTTTTGAAGTACCTCGTACTTTGCTCTATATAATAAGTTTTTACTTATTATATCCTCAATCCCAACACTTCACATGCTTGCAAAAGCATTTAGTCTAAACGAGGTTTCGGCTAATATTGCTAGGGCTTCATTTACCCAACTTGCCAAAAAACCAACCTAAATCTTTGATTATCAACAGCTTTTTTTTATCAATGGTACACTACATAAACTTTTTTTGATTTCAAATCATTTGCTGCATAAAACTTGGGCAATATTATAATACCAAATATACATATAAAATAGTCCAATCTACTTGTTCTTTTTTGCTAAAATCATTCAAATAAAATAGTTCCGTAGCCCAGCTATGCAACGATTTTTTTTGAAAATTTTTTCTAAAAAATAACTACGCATCTTTGGACTATTTTATAAATATATTTGGTATAATTTCAATTGTTTTTTATCAACTTTTTTATCAATCGACCATTGTTTTGATCTTGAATTTCTAAAAAATAGGATCCATTAGTCCA
>NZ_MUGT01000086.1:0-8842 GCF_002217205.1 Flavobacterium branchiophilum NBRC 15030 = ATCC 35035
CTAAGTAAGTAACTCGATTAATGTTAAATTACATCCAATGTTTCTAGTAGTTGGCAAAGAACCAGCAGAATAACCTGAAGAAAGGTTTCCAGAACTTAATCCGCTTTCTGGATCTGCATAAGGTAAGTTTTTGTGGATGATCCATAAATTAGATCCAATTATACTAAATTTCAATTCTGAAATTTTCATTTTAGATGTATATTTAGATGGTAGTGTATATGTAATATTTGCTTCTCTTAATTTTATATAAGAAGCATCATAAATAAACGCTTTGTTTGGATTTGCTTCATATCCGTAAATTCCATAAACGTCAGAGTTTGCTGCTCTTACGGTATTTGCTGAACCATCAGCTTGAACACCTGGTAAAATAATACCTCCACCATTAGCAATTGAGTTTCTGATAGGATTCCCTAAATGGTTAGTTCCAACAGTAATATCGTAAAGTCCAGTGTCTAATCCATAAGATTGGTCTAAAGAAAAGATGTCTCCACCTTTTTGCATATCAATTAAGAATCCAGCTGAAATATTTTTATAAGTAAATTTGTTTCTAACACCACCAATCCAATCTGGTGTAACATTTCCAATTACATTATTAGTATTACTGTTTTTAAGATATATACCATTTGTACCAACTACTTTTTGTCCGTTCAAATAGATAAAATCTGTTCCCATAATTGTTCCATAAGGCTCTCCCACGGTTGCATTAATTGTAACACCACCTTGAAAACTTCCTAACTGTAAGTTAGAAATTCCTTCATTTAAACTAACAACTGTATTTCTATTAACAGACCAGTTTAAAAACATTTCCCATTGGAAGTCTTTTGTTTTTATTGGTGTAATATTCATTTGAACCTCAATACCCTTATTTTGAACCGAACCAGCATTAACATATCTTGAGGAATATCCTGTAGAAGTTGAATAAGATACTGGGAAAATTTGATCTCTACTCAAACTTTTGTAAGCACTTATGTCAAATCCAAGTCTTCTGTCTAGTAATTGAACTTCTAAACCTATTTCTTTAGTCTCAGTTCTTACTGCGCTAAGATTTGGATTGTTTTTTGTAGAGGGAACTGAATACAATTGGTTTGAACCAAATGCCGTATTTTTCGTGTAAGTGTCAAATAATGAAAAGTCATTAATTTGTCCTTGAGGGTTTTCGGCATAACTTGCTCTCAATTTACCAAAGTTTAACCAAGGTGCTTTAATATTGTTTGAGAAAACATAACTTGCAGATAACGCTTTAGTTGTTATTGTATTTAATCCTTTTGCTAATGTTGAAAAAGCATCTCTTCGAGCTGTTGCGTCCAAAAAGATAAAATCTTTATAACCAAAAGATAATGTGCCAAAATAACTATTAACAGTATTATAACTTTCAGATTCTAAAGGAGATGACACTGCATTTCCATTCAATAAACTAAATAAATTCGGAACAATTAGACCTCCTTTTGTAGAAGCTAATGTATAATTCGCTTTAGTCTTTTTAACTGTACCACCTACGACACCATTAAAAGAAAAATCTTTTGAAAAATCTTTTTTAAAAGTTAATAATAAGTCATAATTTTGTTCAGAAAAAGTTCTATTGTATTTTTGGTATCCTGATGTTTCTTTTAATCTTTCAATACCAAATTCTGCTGCAACCGAACCATTTGCTCTTCTCTCTTCTCTTATTTCTGAATAACTATCAGTAGCTATTTTACCAGTTGCAGTTAACCAGTTGTTGATTTTATAATCTAATTTTGCATAACCAATAAAACGATTTCTTTCATCATTTTGGTAGCTTTTGTATCTTGTAAAATAAGGATTATCCCAATAGATAGGTTTAAGACCTGCCGCAGTAGTTGGGTTTGCCCAGTTCCAAGTAATATTTTGTCCGTTAGAATTATCAAATACTTCTTTTAATTCTTTTACATCAGTGTTAGTTTGCCACCACTGACGGAAAGTACCCATGATGTTATCATTATAACCAGTTGAATTTCTACCTGTAGTATTTTGGATTACAAAATTAGCAAATATTGTTGTAGAAAATTTATCATTAAAGATATGTGTAACTTTAGCACTTAAAGAATTTTTCTTCATCTCGCTATTTGGCATGATACCATTTTGTTTAAAATTATTATAATTCAAAACAAAACTAGATTTATCGTCGCCATTTTCCAAACTTAAAGAATTACTGAATGATGTTGGGGTTTGAAAAAAAGTTATTGGTCCATTTTTAGCTGCAACCCATGGTGTAGCTTTACCATAATTTGATGAATATGGTGTGAAAGCATTCCATTGATATACCAAATGTCCATCAAACGGATCACCATAAGAACCATCATTAGATGTATCAACAGTATCTATTGGGCTAGTTCCTAAAAATGAAGTACCTAAACCATATCCAGAACCATATTGATCTTGATATACAGGAAAAGTTGATTTGTCTATACCGCCTGTAATAAATTCACTAGCAATAGTTACACCCATTCCACCATTTTTATTAGTCTTTCCTTTTTTTGTTGTAATTAAAATAACACCATTACCAGCTTGGTATCCATATAGTGCAGAAGCTGCGGCACCTTTCAAAATATTCACATTCTCTACATCATCAGGATTAATATCCATAGCTGCATTACCATAATCATAAGTTGTCCCTCTACCTGTTGTTTGAGCACCCGTATTAGAATTAACATTTTGATTATTAATAGGCATTCCATCTACAACGATTAACATTTGGTTATTTCCTGTTAAACTTTTAATACCTCTAGAGACAACATTAGTAGATCCTCCAAAGTTATTGTTCCGTCTGATAGCAACACCAGATACTTTTCCTGATAATTCATTTAAAAAATTTCCACTACCAGCTCCCGCATTTAAGTCAGATCCTTTAACTTCTTGCGTAGCATATCCCAAAGATTTTTTCTCTCTTTTGATACCCATTGCTGTAACAACAACTTGGTTTAATTCGTTGGCATCGCTTGCTAATTTTACATTTATGGTAGTAGAGGTAGCTTTTACTTCTTGTGCTTTCATCCCTACATAGCTAAATACTAAAACGTCTGAAGCATTTGCTTTGATTTTGTATTTTCCATCAAAATCTGTCTGAACGCCATTGGTTGTTCCTTTAACTTTTACGTTGGCCGTAGGGATTGGTAATCCACTAGCGTCCGACACAACTCCACTTACTGTTCTGTCTTGTGCAAACGTAAGTTGTGTTATTAACACTAAAAATAGTGCCAAAATTCCTTTTAACTTTAGTTTCATTTTAATTAATTTTGAATTAGTTGCGTCAAAAGTCTTAATTATTTGTTAAGTATCCAAATTTTAAATCATAAATTTTAAGTTTTTTTTATGATTTTTCTAATTTCAACTGATTTTTGGGTGTTTTTATAGATTTTATATAACTCAAAATCTATTTTATTAACAATAATTTACTAAAACGTTGTCGTTAAACTTAAATGTATCAATGCACTCGAATTCTTGATGTTTTGCTGTCCGACGGTGCCGTTGGCATAGTTCATTTTGAGCCAACCATTTTTGGTTTTGAGTCCAAATCCTAGTCCTAGTCCAAATAATTTGCCTGTTGTTTGGGTGGTTTTGTCCTCAAAAAAACCATAATCGGTTATGGTGTGTACATATAAAGTGGGGCTTATGACGTATTGGTATTCTGTGATTATTGTCATTACTAAATGGGCTTGCAAACTGTTTTCGAGAAAGCCTCTTATGGATTTGATTCCTCCAAATCGATACAATTCGTTTGTAAAATAGGTATTACTTTGTAGGTAAAAATTTTGGGTTTTCAGGCTCAATCCGTGTTTGTCTTTCCAAAGTAATTGCCAATGGGCATTGAGGGCTAAAAATTGTTGTTGGTTGGTTTGATTTTTAGTTTGCCTATTTCCATTACCTATTGCTATATGTAGATAGGTATTGTCTAAAAAGGACTCTATTTTGTTTCTTTGAAAATCAAATTGTGCTACATAAAACTGGTTTTGATAAGATATCCCATTGGTATTTGCTGTTTTTAGGGTTTGGGTTGATGTTGCATTTTGAATACCTACAAATATTTTGGTTTTTAAATTCAATGCGAAGCCTAAATCCAAGGCCAATTTTGTGGTTTGAAACGTGCTGTCTTGTTTCAAAATATGGATTTGGGTCTTTGAAGTAAGTGGAGTTTTAAAAATATAGGGCAATTCTAGGTCAAACAAAAATGTTTTTTGTTGTTTGCCATCAGATTTCCAATTGATTTTCAATATTTCGCCTTGGTTTAAAAAATTTTGAAGACCAAGGTCTAAATTACCATTAAATTGTAGTTTTTGATTGTCGTTGTTAGAAAATCCAATAAGACCATCAAAGGTATTATTGTTGCTTTTGTTAAGATAAACAAACACTTTTGAGGTTTTTTCTGTAAACAGCAACTCTGGAAATTTCATTGATTTTACAAATCCTAGTTGTGCAAAATCTTGGTGCAACGATTCTAAAAGCTGTTGGTTGAGGGTTTTGTTTTGGTATTTTTTGATTAGATATTTTTTAATTCCAGCCGGAAACACATCATATCCTTTGATTATGATATCGTTCAGAAAGCGTTTGGATTGCGGTTCGATGATCAAATCGGCTATAAGTGTTTGGTTTTTAGTTATTTTGTTTTGCAGATTCACTTTAGAAAGCGGGAATCCATTTGTGGCTAATTTATCCGTGGTTTGTTTTAAAAAAGTAGCAATTTGTTCATAATTTACAACTAAAGTATCTGATGGGCTATTCGGAAAAAACGACTTATTTGTACCTATATATATATGTATGAATTTGATGGGAGTTCCAAGATCAAATTGGTACTCGAAAATTGAATCTTGTATGACTTTTTTGTGCCATAAAACCGCATTGATATACCCTTTATCGACGAGTTTGTTTTGAAAATTTGACATTTCTTGGTTTATCCGAGCGGCATTAGATAGTTTTTTTGCATAGCCAATAGCTTGAATTTGAGCATTTTGAGACTCATTTCGACCCAAAATAGACAGATAGACATGCTGTGCCGAGAGTATTGGGCAAAAATAAAGGAAGACAATAAGGGCAAAAAACTGTTTCAAAAGGAATGAAATTTAGGTAAAATTAAAATAAAAAAACGAAAAACACATCAAAAAAGTATAGTAAATGAAATAGTGTTGAAAATTAATGAATTATGATTTGCTAGGAAAAAAAAAAGTTATACATTTGCAAGCCCGTAAAAAGCGGGAAAATTATATTTAAATAATATTTAGTATTAATTATGCCAACAATTCAACAATTAGTAAGAACAGGAAGAACTCAGATAACTAAGAAGAGTAAATCGGTTGCTTTAGATTCTTGTCCTCAAAGAAGAGGGGTTTGTACGCGTGTTTACACTACTACGCCAAAAAAACCAAACTCAGCCATGCGAAAAGTAGCACGTGTGCGTTTGACCAATGGTAACGAAGTAAATGCCTACATCCCAGGAGAAGGACACAATCTACAAGAGCACTCGATAGTATTAGTTAGGGGTGGAAGAGTAAAAGATTTACCAGGTGTAAGATACCACATTGTTCGTGGTGCTTTAGATACATCAGGAGTAGCTGGAAGAACACAAAGACGATCTAAGTATGGAGCAAAACGTCCAAAACCAGGACAAGCCCCAGCAGCAGCAGGAAAGAAAAAGTAAATCAAAAAAATCAGTTCTAAACCTGTAAATCATGTTTAAGTAAAATATATTTGAATGTTTATTTTACAGTAATAAAAGAACGTAAAACGAAAAGAAATGAGAAAAAGAGCGGCAAAGAAAAGACCACTTTTACCAGATCCAAGGTTTAATGACCAGTTGGTAACACGTTTTGTGAACAATCTAATGTGGGATGGTAAAAAATCAACAGCTTTTAAAGTGTTTTATGATGCAATGGACATCGTAGAAAGCAAAAAACAAGATGCAGAAAAATCATCAGTAGAAATTTGGAAAGATGCTTTAACCAACGTAATGCCACACGTAGAAGTACGTAGCCGAAGAGTGGGTGGAGCAACATTTCAAATTCCAATGCAAATTCGTCCAGATAGAAAAATATCTATGGCGATGAAATGGATGATTCTTTATGCAAGAAGAAGAAATGAAAAATCGATGGCACAAAAATTAGCTTCAGAAGTATTAGCAGCAGCTAAAGAAGAAGGTGCAGCGGTTAAGAAAAGAATGGATACTCACAAAATGGCAGAGGCAAACAAAGCCTTCTCTCACTTTAGATTTTAATACATAACGAAATGGCAAGAGATCTAAAATATACAAGAAACATAGGTATTGCGGCTCATATTGATGCTGGAAAAACAACAACAACAGAGCGTATTTTATTCTATACAGGAAAATCTCACAAAATTGGTGAAGTACACGATGGTGCTGCAACAATGGACTGGATGGCACAAGAGCAAGAAAGAGGGATTACTATTACTTCTGCTGCTACAACTTGTGAATGGAATTTTCCAACAGAACAAGGAAAAGTTTTACCAGAAACAAAACCTTACCACTTTAACATCATTGATACTCCTGGACACGTGGATTTTACCGTAGAGGTAAACCGTTCTTTGCGTGTATTGGACGGATTGGTTTTCTTATTTAGTGCGGTTGATGGTGTAGAACCACAATCAGAAACAAACTGGAGACTTGCCGATCAGTACCGAGTGCCACGTATGGGATTCGTTAACAAAATGGACCGTCAAGGAGCTAACTTTTTGAACGTTTGTCAGCAAGTTAGAGATATGTTAAAATCTAACGCTGTGGCCATTACATTGCCAATTGGCGACGAAGCTGATTTTAAAGGAGTAGTAGATTTAGTTAAAAATCAAGCCATTGTATGGCACGATGCTACACAAGGAGCTACTTTTGATATAGTAGATATTCCAGCGGATATGGTAGATGAAGTAAAAGAATACCGTTCTATACTTATCGAAGCCGTAGCTGACTATGACGAAAATCTATTGGACAAATACATGGAAGATGAAAACTCTATTACAGAGGAAGAAATCAATACCGCTTTAAGAGCAGCTACTATTGATATGGCGATTATTCCAATGATTGCTGGTTCTTCTTTCAAAAATAAAGGAGTGCAATTCATGCTAGATGCAGTATGTAAATACTTACCATCACCAACAGATAAAGAAGGTATCGAAGGAATTCACCCAGATGATGCTGAATTATTAGAAGAAGATCAAACCAAAATTTTACGTCGTCCAGATGTAAAAGAGCCTTTTGCAGCTTTGGCATTTAAAATTGCTACAGATCCATTCGTTGGTCGTTTAGCGTTTTTCCGTGCTTATTCTGGTCGTTTGGATGCTGGTTCTTATGTATTGAACACCCGTTCTGGAAGCAAAGAAAGAATTTCTCGTATTTATCAAATGCATGCTAACAAACAAAATCCAATCGAATACATCGAGGCTGGAGATATTGGAGCAGCAGTTGGTTTTAAAGATATCAAAACTGGAGATACTTTGTGTGATGAAAAACACCCTATTATCCTTGAATCAATGAAATTTCCTGCTCCTGTAATTGGTATTGCAATTGAGCCAAAAACCAAAGCAGACGTGGACAAAATGGGTATGGCTTTGGCAAAATTAGCTGAAGAAGATCCTACTTTTACTGTTAGAACAGATGAAGCATCTGGACAAACGATTATTTCTGGTATGGGCGAGTTACACTTGGACATCCTTGTAGATCGTATGAAACGTGAGTTTAAAGTAGAAGTAAACCAAGGAGAACCTCAAGTAGAATACAAAGAGGCTTTTACAAAATCTGCTCAACACAGAGAAGTTTACAAAAAACAATCTGGAGGTCGTGGAAAATTTGGAGACATTGTTTTCCGTTTGGAACCAGCAGACGAAGTAGATGGAAAAGTACCTGTAGGATTACAATTTGTAAACGAAGTAAAAGGAGGAAACGTACCAAAAGAGTATATTCCATCTGTTGAAAAAGGTTTCCGTGAAGCTATGAAAACAGGGCCTTTAGCAGGCTACCAAGTAGATAGTTTGAAAGTAACTTTGTTAGACGGATCGTTCCACCCTGTGGATTCTGATGCCCTTTCGTTTGAGTTAGCTGCTAGAATGGGTTACAGAGAGGTAGCAAAAGCTGCTGGTGCTGTTATTTTAGAGCCAATCATGAAAATGGAAGTCATAACTCCAGAAGAAAACATGGGTGATATTGTAGGGGACATCAACCGTCGTAGAGGACAAGTGAATGACATGGGAGACAGAAATGGTGCAAAAACCATTAAAGCCGATGTACCATTGTCTGAAATGTTTGGTTATGTAACTACATTAAGAACTTTATCTTCAGGCCGTGCAACTTCTACAATGGAATTTTCACACTATGCCGAAACACCTTCTAATATATCAGAAGCAGTTATCAAAAAAGCAAAAGGAAACGCTTAATCTTTAAGAAAATGAGTCAAAAAATCAGAATAAAATTAAAATCTTACGATCACATGTTGGTAGATAAATCTGCTGAAAAAATCGTAAAAACGGTAAAAACAACTGGAGCAGTTGTTACAGGACCAATTCCATTGCCAACTCACAAAAAATTGTTTACTGTATTGCGTTCGCCACACGTAAACAAAAAAGCTAGAGAGCAATTTGAAGTGATGTCTTACAAAAGATTGATCGATATTTATTCTTCTTCTTCAAAAACTATTGATGCTTTAATGAAATTAGAGTTACCTAGTGGGGTAGAAGTTGAAATAAAAGTATAATTACTTCTTATTTATTATATAAAAGCCAAGTCAAATTATAAAATTGACTTGGCTTTTTTGATTGTTTATGAAGCAATATTGGGTTCATAAAGTTGTTTCTGTCTTATACCAAATATAAAATAGTCCAATCTACT
>NZ_MUGT01000086.1:8973-30546 GCF_002217205.1 Flavobacterium branchiophilum NBRC 15030 = ATCC 35035
AATATATTTGGTATAATTTTACCATTTTATTCAATTAGTCAGCATTTTATCTAGCACAAAAATTATTTTTTTAAATATAATGTATTAAATAGTAAATAATTAGTAGTAAATCAGCAAATCCTATTTAAAAGAATAATATTTTTATCCCTTCAATTTTTCGTTTTGTTGATGGCGGTCGTGGTCTCTATGTGTTTTGAGGTCAAGTTTTTTGTCAAAAGCCGCTTGTAAATTAATGCCTGTTTGATTGGCCAAACACAACACTACAAACACAACATCGGCTAGCTCTTCTCCTAAATCTTTATTTTTATCCGATTCTTTTTCGGATTGTTCTCCATATCTGCGGGCAATAATTCGGGCAACTTCACCAACTTCTTCTGTAAGTTGTGCCATATTGGTTAGCTCATTAAAATAGCGAACGCCATGGTTTTTTATCCAAGTATCTACTTCTTGTTGGGCATTTTTAAGATTCATTTTTGTTTGGTAATTTTAGTGTTTATACAAAATCGTAATATCATACCAAATATACGTCTTTTTGGCAAATACTCAAAGACAGTTATTTTTAATCTATATTTTTTTCAATACTATTTTTTGGTTTT
Source organism: Flavobacterium branchiophilum NBRC 15030 = ATCC 35035 (assembly GCF_002217205.1). Classification (GTDB taxonomy): domain Bacteria; phylum Bacteroidota; class Bacteroidia; order Flavobacteriales; family Flavobacteriaceae; genus Flavobacterium; species Flavobacterium branchiophilum. Next base: position 9,570 of record NZ_MUGT01000086.1, read on the forward strand.
CACATTCGTTTACTTGTTGAAAAAAAGTTTTTAAATCATTATAATAAATTTCTGATATCACACATTGATTCATTTGTAAATTTGACGAAACTTGAATAATATTATCCGCTTTTTGTATTTGAAATTGGTAATGGGCTAGATTGCCTTCAATGGCTAAATTTTTAGTTATAGGCATACTTTCTACTTGGTATCCATCAGGAATTTCGATAGAAATAGCAGCTTTTTTTTCAAGTGGATATTCAAAACAAATAGGGTTTTTTCTGGTTTCCGCTTTTAGCGGATTGCCTTGCAATGCCACAAAAATAAGTGGGTTTATATAAATTTTGTTACCAATCATTTCGATGAGATTTTGCGTTTCAAATTGAAATTTTTCTATGACGGGCTTGGATAAATCATCCTTTAAATTTTCTTCTTTGTAGTTATTTATTTGAATATCATGAAGCTCTTTTTCAAGTTCTTCCAAATACAATTGGGGTTGCACCTCTTTTTTCGACGTTCGGAATTGCAGTGCTTGATAATCTGTTCGGATTATTTTTGTTTGACCGAGCACTTTTCCTGAATTTTCAATCTTGGCAATAACAAATGTTTGAAGTTTTGATAATTTTTCAGGTATCAACTGAATTTCTTCAGATATTCCATCGTTTTTTACCAATCTTCCCGTCCAATTTAGCGTTTCAATTGGCAATATATTGGGACAATTATTTGGGTTTGTTGCATCCAAAAGTATTCGATTGCCATCTATTTCGGCCGCTATAATCACATAATTAAATACCGTTCTACTTGGAAATACGGGCACACCATGAGATTTGGTACTAAGCAAAACCGGATAACTCTGAATTCCTGCATGATTGAGCATGGCATTTAAAATAAAATGTATTTCGGCCACATTGCCTGTTTGTTCATCAAAAGCTTTTTTTACTCCTTTTTCAGAAAAAATTCCATAATGATGATTCCAATTCATTCTTTTTTGAATAAATTTATAAATGGTATGCATTTTTTGAATTTGAGAAGTATCTAATTTGATTATTTCAGTTAAATTTTTTTCTATATATTTTCGCTCTTTGATTTCTTTTCCAAAATCTTTGTCTTCATAAATGGTTTTGGCAACACCATCCCATGTTTTAGAATAATCTTTTATCTCTTGGCCCGGAAGTCTCACTCTTTCTATTTCGTGCTTGATACCCGATTTATAATTGTCTAAATTATCTACAAATGGTTCATCTACTATTGCGGGCACTTGCCAAGCTTCGTAATTACTTACAATATGTTTGAATGAAATATGGGTAGTATTGCCATATTGGTTTTGGCCACTTTGATTTGCTGTTTCTAAATTTGACGTTACTTTAACCTCTATTTTGCCTTTCAAAATGGGTTTGTAAATGTAATATTCTGGAATTTCCGTATGATATGCTGCATAATAAACGGGTATTTCATGTTGTATTTCAAACTCTGGAAAGGTTAGTAAATTTTGAGATTTCAATACATATTTAAACTCCACTATCGAACCTTCTTTAACATTGGGCATTGTAATGATCGCTTCGCCCCAATTTGTATTCTTACTTTGTTTGAATTTTCCTTCGTTTGACAGCTTTGTTTTTACGATTTTTCCATTTTCTAAATTATAAGTGTAGGCATCAAAAAAATGTACACTTTCTGCCTCGCTCAAATTCGATCCTATATAGTAATCTTTTTTAAAATTTGCCCAGTTAAATCCTTCTTTTTTATAAATTTTGATTCGATAATGGTATTGATGTTCTACAACAAACCGACTATCATTTTCTTTAAATTTAAAATTTGTTAATGCTTTGCAAAATAATATAGAAGCTACAGCATTGGTATCAATAGTACATTTTTTCTCTGAAAGCATAGCTATATTAACTGCTTCAAGATCAGGAGTTTGAGCTTGAAGATGCAAGGTAAAGGCTATCAGTAAGTATATTATTTTTTTCACAACCCTATATTTTTTTCAATACTATTTTTTGGTTTTCTTTATCAATCATTTGTTGAAAAAATACTTTCAAAACATCATAATATTCTGCAGGTACTATGGCTTCATTGATAGTTTCTGTAATAGCAATTTGTATTTTATTATCATTTTGAACAATAATGTACTTCATGGATCCTAAGTTGTCCACCGCAGCAATATTCATATTTTCAGGCATTGATTCTACGACATAGCCCTCTGGCAATTCGATATTAATATTGTATCTGGTTTCTATTGGATACGAAAAATCTATTGGATACTCTCTTACATCTAATTTGAAAGGGTTTGATTTGGTTACTAAAAATAGCATTGGGGTAAAATAAATTTTTCCGTTGATGAGTTCACTATCATTCCCGTCTTTAAACGAAAAAGTCTCGCTAACGGCCTTGGACAAATCTGTCATATTGTCTTTTGTATAGTCGTTTATTTCAATATTGTTGGATTTTTTTTCTAACTCTTCCAAATAGCCATCGTCTTTTGAATTGTTATTGGATTTTCTAAAACTCAAAGCCAATTGATTTGTGTATTGTTTGCGAATTTTACCATTAAAGGTGCCCGATGGATCTAAATTGGCAGTCATATTAATCGTTTCTCTGGATACTTGTTTGGGCATCAAATCGATTTGTTCCGACGTGCCATCTTTTCTAATTAATCGTCCAAACCAGTTTAAGTCTCTGTTGGGCAATACATTTGGAGTCGAATATTTATCTGTTGCATCTAATAAAACCACTCCTTCTGCCGTTTCTACAGCCGCAATCACGTAGTTGAAAGCCGCATGTGATGGAAAAAGGGCAATACCATTGTCTCTGGTGCTCAATATTACTGGATTTGCAGCAAGACCTGCATATCGCAACATTGCGGTGAGCATCAAGTTGATTGCTGCAACATTTCCTACACCATCAGCATAAGCTTTTCGAACGCCCTCGTCCGTTCCATAGCCATAGTAGTCATTCCATTTCATTTTAGATTTGACAAACTGATGGATGGCAAACATTTTTTCCTCATTTGTCCCCAATCCTTTGATTAACAAGTCAATATCTTTTTCAAAATAGCCTGTTTTATTCAATTCCAGACCAAAACTGTCAAAATCATAAATGGTTTTTACAACTGAATTCCAATCCGTCGAATAACTTTTCAAAGGCTTGCCAGGAAATTTGGTCATACTCAATTCATGAACAATACTAGCCCGATAATTGTTGATATTGTTTACATAACTTTCGTCTTTCATCGACGGAATAGCTGTCAAAGTATAAGTGTTTTGTTCTTCTAAATAGTCAAATGAATTCTGACTGTAAGCACTTTGAAAACCACCATTGGTACGCTGCATGGCACTCATATTGATAGTTCGATTGACTTTATTTGTAGTAACTTTTGGAAAAATATAACCTCGTTCAGATGGTTTGTAAACATAATATTCGGGTATTTTTGTTTTAAATTCTGAAAAATTTACAGGGATATCATATTGAAAATACCAATCAGGCAATTCGCCAAATCGGTCTGAACGAATGGTATATTCATATTCTATTACCGACCCTTCTTTTACATTGGGCATCGTAATTTTTTTTCGTTTAGAATATTTATTAATCGTTTCATCAAAAATACCATCGCTTTTTAGTTTCGTTTTTTCTATTTTTCCATCAACCCAATTATATGTTACTGCTTCGTCAATCGAAACAGACTCTTTAGAACTTCCCGAATAATAATAAGGTACACTTTTATTAGCCCAGTCATATCCGTCTTTGTTATATATTTTAATTCGGTTTTTTACGGTTGTTACCATTACAAAACCATCATTTTGATTATATTCCATCCGCACATCTCCTGTTTTATACAATATAGCAGCAGGGGCATCTGTTTCGATGGGATGTTGTTTTTCTTGCAATTCGGCCGCACTCACTTTGCCTATTTTAAACTCTTGTGCATTTGTGGTTATCCCTATCAATAACCCTAAAATTAATACTATTTTTTTCATTGGTTGTGTGTTATTATTGGTTGTAATTAATGTTTTTTTGTTAATTTGTTATTGTTTTATGATTCGAAAAACAGCATCCGTTTTTGTAACATAAGAAGGTTGAACGCTATTATTTGCAGTATTTTGCGTTAGGGATAGTAGTGGAAATCCTTTAGCCCCCCACCCAGCCCCCAAAGGGTCAGTTGTATTGCACGAATATAGCTCCTGATTTTGGTAATAAAAAAAATATTTCACAATATTATATTTATTTTGGAGTTCAATGAACGTTGTTTGCAACGGATAACCTGACCCTTATGGGAACGCCCAAAAAGTTTTAATTGTGTTGCTGTTTTATTCCTAATTTAGCCCATAAAAACGAATTTGTATTTCAGATGTATCAAAAATTTAATAATCATATTTTTTTCAAGATAACCTTTGCATTATCATTTTTAGCTACTTGCTCTCTAAACAATCGGTAGGCATCATATTCTGCCTTAGGATAAGTGCCGCTTTTTATCATCAACTTACGTGAATACCGAATATGTTCTGCATCTTTTTTTACAAAAGTAGCCTGATATACACCATACTTATTTTCAATTTGCATAGTACTTGGCAAAAATTCTACAACATAGCCCTTCGGAATCGTTACTTCTATGTCGTCTTGGTCTGTAAATCCTCGCTGTATTTCAAATGGCGTTTTTCTATTACGAATCCGTTTCAATTCGGCGTTAGATTGATTGAATCCATTGATAGCAAATATCATATTTTGTTGGTTGATTTTTCCATAATTTTCTGCCGAAATCTGCACTTGTTCCTCAAAATCGACTTGATTTTTATCATCTACAAAATGATAAGACACTATTTTTAAATTTTCGATGTTTTGCCAATAATGCTTATAATGTTTTTCTACTTCCAATGCCTGTTCGGTAGCCAATCGGTAATGGTATCCATATTGTGTCCCTTTTGAATGTAAGGTAACATTACCATTAATAACTCCCGTATCCTCTAATGTATATTGACCTGTAGTTTGGAGCAAATTTTCTTGTGGCAAATAAGTTTTGGTTTTTACTATTTCGCCGCCCTCGGGCTTGATGACTAAAACCATACGGTCGTCTGTAAAATTAGCCTGATAACCAAATGGGCTGTCTTGACTTGTACACTCCAACCAAATAGGATTGGCACCATCTGGCACACACAATATCATGTGATTGCCTTGCATCGAAACAAAATCTGGGTCTATATCTTTTTGCGTTCGATTGCCATACAATATCGTGTGATAACTAGGTACATCTACCGCCTGCAACAAGGCTTTCATATAATTTGACAAAGCCTTACAATCACCATACCCCAACCGATCTACATCTGTTGCATACATGGGCTTCCAGCCACCAATTCCTATTTGAATACTCACATACCGTACTTTACTTTGCAAGTATTCATATAAAATTTTTGCTTTTGCCATCGGACGGGTTTCACTACCAACTAACGATTTTGCTTTCAACACAGTAGCTTCTGGCAATGCCAACGTGCCCGTCAATATTTCGTCTTGATACCATTTCCCAAATTCTGTCCAATTGGTAGCCTTACCATCTACACCTTCTAAATGAAATTGTGTTAATCCAAACATCACTTTAGGATATATTCTGGCAACTGGACTCAAATCTTCGTATCGAGAAGCCAAAGTTACAGGCAACTCAAACTCCCGTTGTCCTTCCATTTCTCGAGTTGTTACCTTGTAATCTGCTAAATTGAATGATTTATATTTAAAACCCAACGCCTCCGGATACTGAATTTTACAAATCGATTTTTCAATACTCACACCATCTTCTTTTATAGGATGCCAAGTGGGGATAAATGCCGTATTCGATGTTGTTGTTTCACATTCATAAACCATCGTAAATGGATATACTGTTGGTGTATATTCCAAAAACAACACCCTATTGTCAGAAAAAATGGTGCCTCCATCAACCACTGTAACATCTTTAAAATCCTTCCTCTTTATACGCTTAATCTCCATCCCAACATCATTATAAATCGTGGCAGTAATAGCATTTATCCTCGTCGTTTTGTCATAATGTGCATACGCATTCATGGCATCAAGCCCTTTACTATTCAATACGGTTACCACGCGATGTTCCCGAATTTCCATCTCTCGCTGCGATTTTATCGCTACTTCCATCAATTCATATCTTACAATTGCATCTGCATTTTGTTTCAAACTATCCGCTATTTGTTGAACAGCATACACATTATCTTGCGAAAAAGTTACATTTGTAACAAAAAAAATTAAAATAACCACACGTTTTAACATCTCAAAGTATTTTCTTCAAAAATATAAACTTTTTTCAGAAAACAAAAAAAATCAATTACTTTTTTTAAAAATTCTAAAAAAACCTCCTTTGTTCCATTACCATTACTACCCATACATCTATTAGCCAAAAAAATGTTTGCCCAAACTTGTTTTTTTAATACTTTTATCGTTACTTTGCATCGCTCATATATTTATTATTTTAGTTATCACGAAAGGCGGAGGGACAGACCCAACGAAACCTTAGCAACCCTTTATCAAAAAGAAGGTGCTACATTCTACTTATTCCAAAAAATAAGACAGATAACCCCGAGACATCTCTCAACTTTCAAACATAACATCACTAATATTTTTATCTAGGAGCTAATCCCGCTTTTCGCTATATCTTTTGTTTTTTAAAGAAAAAAACAAAAGGATGTCGCTTCAATCGGGGCTAGGGGCAACCGTTTTCAAAAGAAATGAAGATTTTTATCAATCAAAATTTTTATAAAAATAAACATGTCAAAAATTCAAAATGCACTAAAAGAAAGAATCCTTGTCCTCGACGGAGCCATGGGAACCATGCTACAACGAAACAATTTTTCCGAAGAAGATTTTCGTGGCGATCGCTTCAAAAATTTTCCACATCCGTTAAAAGGAAACAACGATTTACTTTCCATCACACAACCCGAAGCGGTAAAACAAGTACACCGTTTGTATTTTCAAGCAGGTGCCGATATTGTTGAAACCAACACCTTTTCTGGCACAACCATCGGAATGGCCGATTATCATTTGGAAGATTTAGTTTATGAACTCAACTTCCAATCCGCTAAAATTGCCCGTGAAGTAGCAGACGAATTCACAGATCGTCCAAGATTTGTAGCCGGTTCCATCGGACCTACAAACAGAACCGCGTCTATGTCGCCAGATGTCAACGATCCGGGTTACCGTGCCGTTACTTTTGACGATTTGCGAGTGGCTTATAAACAACAAGTCGAAGCCTTAATCGATGGCGGTTGCGACGTGCTTTTAGTGGAAACCATTTTTGACACCTTGAATGCTAAAGCCGCTCTTTTTGCCATTGAAGAAGTAAAAGAAGAACGAAATTTAGATATTCCCGTAATGGTTTCAGGCACCATTACCGATGCTTCAGGAAGAACACTTTCAGGGCAAACCGTGGAGGCTTTCCTAATTTCCATTTCTCATATTCCGTTATTGAGTGTTGGCTTCAATTGCGCTTTAGGTGCCGACCAATTGAAACCCTATTTGAAACGGTTGGCAATGAACACCCAATTGAATATTTCGGCTCATCCCAATGCTGGTTTACCTAATGCCTTCGGACATTATGACCAAACCCCAGAAGAAATGCAAGCCTTGATAAAAGAATATTTGAAAGACAATTTAATCAATATCATCGGTGGTTGTTGTGGCACAACTCCCGAACACATCAAAGCCATTGCTGATGTAGCGAAGGAGTTTAAACCTAGAAAAGTGTAAAAGTTGATAGTTGTTGGTTGTTGGTTGATTGAAATCAAACAACGATCAACCAATAACCAAAAACAAAAAAGATGGAATATATAAAATTAGATGTTTGGGTTGAAACTAGGAAATTAGTAAATTTAATTTATGATGCTACAAAAGTTTTTCCTAAAGATGAAATATTTGGTTTAGTGAATCAAATGAGAAGATGTGCTGTTTCAATTCCTTCTAATATAGCGGAAGGTTGTGGTCGACAAACAGCTAAAGACACGATTAATTTTTTACATATTTCTAGAGGGTCATTGTATGAGTTAGAAACACAATGTTATTTAGCATTGGATCAAAAATATATTGATGATAATAATTTCACTATTATTTTAAATCAAATTCAAATAAGCAAGAAATTGTTAAATGGATTCATTAATTACTATAAAAAAATATAATTATGGGTATTGAAATTACCAACAACAATCAACAACCAACAACCAACAAATATTTAAAATTATCTGGACTTGAACCATTGTACATAAAAACAACACCTTCAGACTCCGATTTTTCTACATCGGAAAGTGTTCCCCCTTCGGGGGCTAGGGGGCTTTTCGTTAACATTGGCGAACGAACTAACGTTACCGGTTCCCGAAAATTTCTTCGATTAATCAAAGAAGAAAAATACGAGGAAGCCTTAGATATAGCTAGAAATCAGGTGGAAGGTGGCGCACAAATCATCGATGTGAATATGGATGAAGGCATGTTGGACGGGGTGTATGCCATGACCAAATTCTTAAACTTAATTGCTGCCGAACCCGATATTTCTCGTGTTCCCGTAATGATTGATAGCTCCAAATGGGAAATCATCGAAGCAGGATTGAAAGTCATTCAAGGAAAAGGGGTAGTGAATTCTATTTCGCTAAAAGAAGGAGAAGAAAAATTCATTGAATATGCTAAAAAAATCAAGCGTTATGGGGCTGCGGTAATCGTAATGGCATTTGACGAAAATGGTCAAGCAGATAATTACGAGCGACGTATCGAAATTTGTAAAAGAAGTTACGACGTATTAGTCGATAAAGTAGGTTTTCCTGCTGAAGACATTATTTTCGACCCGAATATTTTCCCTGTTGCCACCGGAATGGAAGAACATAAATTGAATGCTTTGGATTTCTTTCGTGCTACAAAATGGATTAGAGAGAACTTGCCTTATGCCCATATTTCGGGAGGTGTAAGTAATGTTTCTTTTTCGTTTAGAGGAAATGACAAAGTGCGTGAAGCCATGCACTCAGCATTTTTATACCACGCCATTAAAAACGGAATGACCATGGGTATCGTGAATCCTGAAATGTTAGAGATTTATGATGAAATTGATCCTGTTTTATTAGAACACGTTGAAGATGTGTTGCTAAACAGAAGAGAAGATGCAACCGAGCGTTTATTGGAATTAGCCGAAAGTTATAAAGGTGATTTCAAAGCCAATGAAAAAGCAATTGCTGAATGGAGAAATGGTCCGATTCAAGAGCGTTTAACCCATTCGTTAGTAAAAGGAATTGACGAATTTATAGAAATAGATGTAGAAGAAGCAAGATTGTCTGCCAATAAAGCCATAGAAGTTATAGAAATTAATTTAATGGCAGGAATGAATGTAGTAGGTGATTTATTCGGAAGTGGAAAAATGTTTTTGCCACAAGTAGTAAAATCAGCTCGAGTAATGAAAAAAGCTGTGGCTTATCTTCTCCCTTATGTAAGCCCCCCAACCCCCGAAGGGGGAGCTCCCAGCATTGAGGAAAAGCAATCATGGGAAACCGCTAGTCCCGTTTTGTATAACATCTTGAAGGAAAAAGCCAAAGAAATGCGAAACAAACCAACAGAAGCAGAAAAAATGCTTTGGAATGTTTTGAGCGATAAAGGAATTGATAACTTTAAATTCAGAAGACAACATATTATTGGTGAATATATTGTTGATTTTGTATGTTTAGAAAAAAGATTAATTATTGAAGTTGATGGTTCTATTCATAATGAGTTAGAACAAATTGAACACGATAAACAAAGGACAGAATGGCTAAAATCTAAAGGTTTTAGAGTAGTTAGATATACCAATAATCAAGTTCTTTCAGATCTTTTTAATACCATAGAAAATATACGCAAAGAATTAAACGCAATCTTGGTAGCTCCCCCTTCGGGGGCGGGGGGGGCTGGTCGTATCTTAATGGCTACTGTAAAAGGCGATGTTCACGATATTGGAAAAAATATAGTTTCAGTTGTTTTGGCTTGTAATAATTTTGAAATCATCGATTTGGGCGTGATGGTGCCACCCGAAAAAATCATTGCAGCTGCGGTTGAAAACAATGTGGACGTTATCGGTTTGAGTGGTTTGATTACGCCTTCCTTAGACGAAATGGTGTATTTGGCTAAAGAAATGGATAAATTAAACATCAAAATTCCAATGATGATTGGTGGAGCAACCACATCTCGTGCCCATACCGCCGTTAAAATTGCTCCTGAATATAAAGGAACTGTTGTGCATGTAAATGACGCTTCGAGAGCTGTAACAGTTGCCAGTCATTTGCTTCAAGAAGAAACCAAAGACAAATACACCCAAGACATTCGGACGGAATATGATGCCCTTCGGGAAGGCTATTTAAGCAGAAGTAGAGATAAAAATTTCTTAACCATAGAACAAGCTAGAGCCAATAAATTAAAATTAGATTGGAGTAATTACATCCCTGTGAAACCAAATTTTATTGGAACAAAAACCATTGCTGTAGCTATTGCTGATTTAGTGCCTTATATTGATTGGACACCATTTTTCAATTCTTGGGAATTGTATGGAAAATATCCCGCTATTTTAACCGATGAGGTGGTTGGCGAACAAGCCACATCTTTATTTGAAGATGCCCAAAAAATGTTGAAACAATTAATCAACGAAAATTGGTTGACTGCCAAAGGTATTTTGGGAATTTTTCCAGCCAATACAGTGAATGATGATGATATAGAGATACAAGCCCCCCCCGCCCCCGAAGGGGGAGCTTTCCTAACTTTACGCCAACAAAGTTTAAAAACCGCTGGAGCTCCAAACATTGCACTAGCTGATTTTATTGCGCCAAAAGACTCAGGAATTCAAGATTATATGGGTTGTTTTTGTGTAACCACTGGTTTTGGAGTAGAAGAAAAAGCCAAAGCATTTGAAAAAGACTTAGACGATTACAATTCGATTTTGGTCAAAGCTTTAGGCGATCGTTTGGCAGAAGCCTTTGCTGAATATTTGCATTTGCAAGTTCGAAAAGAAATTTGGGGCTACGCTGCTGATGAGAATTTATCGAATCAGGATTTAATTGCTGAAAATTACAAAGGAATTCGTCCTGCGCCAGGCTATCCCGCTTGTCCAGACCATTTAGAAAAACCAACCATTTGGAAACTCCTAAATGTAGAACAAGAAATTGGAGTAACTTTGACTGAAAGTATGGCCATGTGGCCAGCATCATCAGTATCAGGTTATTATTTTGCCAATCCAGAAAGCAAGTATTTTGGTTTGGGTAAAATCAAAAAAGACCAAGTTGAAGATTACGCCAAAAGAAGAAATATTAGTTTGGAACAAGCCACAAAATGGTTGGCTCCGAATATAAGCCCCTCCTAGCCTCCCCGAAGGGAAGGAACCGAAACCTAGTGAAAAATATAAATTAATTAAACAAAAACTGATTTACCCCTATCAGTATTCCCCCTTTGGGGGTTAGGGGGCTTTTATGAAAGTAACAGATCACATAACAGCAGCCAAAGGAGCAACATTATTCTCATTTGAAATTGTACCCCCTCAAAAAGGGAAAAGTATTCAAGAATTATATGATAATATTGACCCATTGATGGAGTTTAAACCACCTTTTATTGATGTAACTACCTCACGAGAGGAATACATTTATGTCAATAAAGGCAATGGTTTATTAGAAAAAAAATTAACTAGAATGCGTCCAGGAACTTTGGGAATTTGTGCATCCATCAAGCATAAATACAATGTGGACACCGTGCCGCACGTATTGTGTGGCGGCTTTACCAAAGAAGAAACCGAATACCTTTTGGTCGATTGCCATTATCTTGGCATTGACAACGTCATGGCGTTGCGTGGCGATGCCATGAAAGACGAACAGTCATTTATTCCAACCCAAGGCGGCAACCATTATGCCGCAGATTTGGTTTATCAAATCAAACAATTAAATCAAGGGAATTACTTGCATGGTGTAGCCGATAATGATAACAAATCTGATTTTTGTATTGGTGTAGCGGGCTATCCAGAAAAACATTTGGAGTCGCCATCTTTAACAACTGATTTGAAACGATTGAAAGAAAAAGTGGATGCGGGGGCAGATTATGTGGTTACCCAAATGTTTTTTGACAACAAAAAATATTTTGAATTTGTAGAAAAAGCCCGTGAAATGGGCATTACCGTGCCTATTATTCCAGGAATTAAACCCCTTGCGGTACACAGACATTTACAAATTTTACCTCAAATTTTTAGAATTGACTTACCCGAAGAATTAATACAAGCGGTAGAACAATGCAAAAACAATGTAGCGGTAAGACAAGTAGGAATCGAATGGGCAATACAACAATCCATAGAACTTAAAGCTGCTGGAGTGCCGTTATTGCATTATTATTCCATGGGAAAATCCGAAAACATCCGTCAAATAGCGAGTAAGGTTTTTTAGTGGAAATTTAAACCAAATATACGGGCATTTGGAATAGGTTGTATCTTGAAAAAAAAGTAGTCGGTTTTGAATCGGTTTTTTTTGCGTGAGGGATAGAGGTGGAAATCTTTTTTGTTTTTTTCTTTAAAAAACAAAAAAGATTATTTCACAATATTATATTTCTTTTGGAGTTCAATGAACGTTGTTTGAAACGTATAACCCCACCCGGAGTTTACGGAGGGGCACGCCCAAATTATAGGTGCTATAAATCATCGTTTTTTGATATGGTTCGGGCCATTGAGATATAAAAAATGCCCAATATATTGGGCATTTTTTTTTAGACTGTCTTATACCAAATATACGTATAAAATATATTTGGTATTACAACTGATAAATCACGGCTTCGTAAGGTTCAAACTCTACGCCTTTTGAAGGCGTTGGATAGTTGTGTAATTTTACGGTTGCTTTTGTCAAATTCAGTTTGGTTTTTAAACGACTTTTTTGATCTGAAAAATTCAAAACTACTAAGAATTTTTTGCCTTTCCACTCGCGGGTATATGCAAAAACATTAGGATTTTGCTCATCAACTACGGTGTAAGTTCCATATACAAAGGCCAATTCTTTTTTTCGGAGTTGGGTTAATTGTCTGAAATAATTCAGAATCGATTGAGGGTCTTTTTCTTGTGCTTGAGCATTAATTTTTTCAAAATTAGGATTCACTTTTAGCCAGGGTTTTCCCGTAGTAAAACCACCATTTGCCGTGTTGTTCCATTGAAAAGGGGTTCGGCCATTTTCTCTGGAGGTTTGTTTTTGTCCTTCCAAAAAGGCTTCCAAATCGCCTCCCTTTAACTTCAATCCTTCATATTTATTGCGGGTATCAACGTCCTGATAATCAGCAATATCATTAAATCTGATATTGTCCATTCCTAGCTCGTCGCCATTATAATAAAAGGCTGTTCCACGCATGGTTATTACAAAAGTGGATAATAATTTTGACGAAAATGTTCTGTATTGTGGTGTATCGTTGCCAAATTTGCTCAACATTCTGGGTTGGTCATGATTGGCCAAAAAGATAGACAACCACCCTTTATTTTTGAATGTTTGATCGTATCTCGAAAAAATATTTTTAAATTTTACTAATCCAAAATCTTTCAAATGCTTGCCAATATCCACACTTTCAAAATGATAGGCAATATCCAATTCCTTACGATCTGGATCGACAAATTTTAAAGCATCTTCGGGCGAACTACCCGCCCCTTCGGCCACAGTCATGATGTTGTATTTACTAAAAACCTCTCGATTCATTTCCTGCAAATAATCATGCAAATGAGGGCCAACACCATAATATTTTATAATGTTTTTCTCATAACCTTTTGGCAATTCTGGCCACGAAGTATCTTTTGATGCAAACTGAAAGGCATCCATTCTAAACCCATCAATACCTTTGTCCAACCAAAATTTCATGATGTCGTACACTTCAAACCGTAATTTTGGGTTTTCCCAATTCAAATCTGGTTGTTTTCTCGAAAAATAGTGCAAATAATACGAATCCGTCTGGGCATCATACTTCCAAGCCTCGCTATTCACATCAAAAAAACTCCATCTGTAGGGCGGTTTACCTTTTTCGGCAGGCCACCAATGGTAATAATTCCTGTAAGGATTGTCTCTATAAGTTCGGGCTTGTTTGAACCACTCGTGCTCATCGGAACTGTGATTGACAACCAAATCCATAATCAACTTAATCCCACGTTTGTGCATTTCGTGCAACAACAAATCAAAATCGGCCATCGTACCAAAATCGGCCATAATTTCCCGATAATTGCTAATATCGTAGCCATTATCATCATTTGGCGAAGTATAAATTGGGTTGAGCCAAACCGCATCAACACCCAAACTTTTCACATAATCCAATTCCGATATAATCCCTTTCAAATCGCCAACACCATCCCCATTGCTATCCTTAAAACTTCGAGGATAAATTTGATACACCACAGCCTCTTTCCACCAGGCTCTATCGGCGTCGGTATTGGTTTTTACAAGCGTATTTTGGGCCTCGGTCAAACTAGAAACTATCATAAATACTAGAATTAATAATTTTTTTAAAGTTAATTTTCTCATTTTTAAAATATATTTAGTTGCATTTTTCTTATTCAAAAACAAAGTAATTGATCAATTCTAATTTTTTTCAAATCCCATCGTTGCTGCTGTATCCACACCATTTGCACACACCATTAGTTCCATAAATTCTTTTTTTTTGGGCACCTGATCCGCCCTCCGTTCCCGCTTTTTTTTCTTGCCGCAAACCCAGCAAACCCTTTAGCGGCAAGAAAAAAAGAGCTCCACTCAGGTCGGGGTGCGGGGCTTGTGCAAGCATTTTATTATTGGTTTGATTCACCAAAATTTGGGCATCAACATCCCTCAAAAACTTATTTTTTTTCAGTAATACTAATGGCATACCCTCCTCCAGGAGCACAATACTGAGCCAAATTGGTTTTGCTAGTTACCTCTAGTTTATATATTTTATAGGCTTGCGGATTTGTTTTATAATGGGCATCCTTTGCATCGGCATATATGGTGGCTACATACTTTTTGTTTGTATCCAAAAACGACAAAACCATACTCGATGTACGGGCATAATTGCCATTTACATTACCAACAAACCAGTTATTACTGCCTTTTGCCTTACGAGCAACTGTAATATAGTCGCCAGGCTCGGCTTCTAAATAAACGCTTTCGTCCCAATCAACTGCCACGTCTTTAATAAACTGAAAAGCATCTGGAAAACGGTTGTAATGTTCTGGCAAATCAGACACCATTTGCAAGGGGCTATACATCGTTACATACAAAGCCAATTGATTGGCCAACGTAGCATTGACATGCGATTTGTTGTCTGGATTTATTTTGCTCATGTCCATTTCAAAAATTCCAGGCGTATAATCCATTGGCCCACCAATCAATCTTGTAAAAGGCAAAATGGTAACATGGTTTGGCTTTGATCCGCCAAAAGCCTGATATTCTGTACCTCTAGCAGCTTCGTTGCCTATCAAGTTAGGATATGTTCTACAAATTCCGGTAGGTCTTACGGCTTCGTGTCCATTGACCATAATGTGGTATTGAGCCGCTTTTTCTAATACATGTTGGTAATGGTTTACTATAAATTGACTGTAATGATAATCACCAACAGGCACTATATTGCCTACATAACCCGTTTTTACGGCACCATAGCCGTTGTCGTTCATAAACTGAAATGCTTTGTCCAAATGGCGTTCATAATTGCGTGTAGAACCCGATGTTTCATGGTGCATGATCATTTTTACGCCCTTAGATTGAGCATATTGATGAATGCCTTTTACATCAAAATCGGGATAGGGCGTTACAAAATCAAACACATAATCTTTGGCATGTCCAAACCAATCTTCCCAACCCACATTCCAGCCTTCTACTAAAAGCCCTTCGATGCCATTTTGCGAGGCAAAATCTATATATTTTTTTACATTTGTTGTGTTGGCTCCATGGGTACCGTTGGGTTTTGCTTGAGCAAAATTTGTAACTCCCAATTGAACCGAAGGAAACTCATTTGTATAAGACCAAGTGCTTTTGCCAGTTATCATTTCCCACCAAACGCCTGCATATTTTATTGGTTTTATCCACGAGGTATCTTCAATTTTGCAAGGCTCGTTCAAATTTAAGGTCATTTTCGAGGCCAGTATTTGACGGGCATCGTTGCTTACCATTATGGTTCTCCACGGCGTTTGTCCAGGGGCTTGCATATCGCCTTTGTCGCCATTGGCACTTGGTGTTAGCCACGATTCAAAAACCATATTTTTGTCGTCTAAATTCAAGTGCATACAAGCATAATTAATCAAAGCAGCCTCGTGCAGGTTAAGGTACAACCCGTCTGCAGTTTTCATCATCAATGCCGTTTGAACACCTGTTTCAGAAAAAGGAGTTTGCGAACAATTTGGGGTAACAGCCTGTTTATGTAACCCTCTGATTTCTGATAATTTAGAGGTAGTGTAGTCGTATTCTTGGGTGTCATAATCGCCCGCAATCCAAAATGCCTTGTGGTCTCCTGTCATTGCAAACTGTGTTTTTTCCTCTTTGATTGTAAAATACACTAAATTTTTCTGACTAGGAAATTCATATCTAAATCCAAGCCCATCATCAAAAAGTCTGAATCTGATAATGATTTGTCTGTCGGTTCCTTTTTGGTTCAAAGTTACGGCCATTTCATTATAATGGTTGCGAATAGTAGCTACCTCGCCCCAAACTGGTTTCCAATTTTCGTCGAAAGTGCTGTTTTTTGTATCTACAACCATAAAATCATGTAGCAAGGATTTGGCATCGTTTTTCAATTCCAATCCCAATTTACTTGGTTTGATTACCATTTTACCTTTAAACGAAAGTTGGTACATAGGTGTTCCGTTATTTTGTAACGAAAAATCCATCACCAATTGTTGGTTTGGCGATTTGAGTTGTTGCCCTATTGCTCCTTGAACAACCAAAAGCCATAAAAATCCTTTAATAAAAATGTTCTTCATCTTGTTTTGTTTTTTAATTGATGCAAATTATTTTTTCTGGTAGCAAAAATAATTACTTATCATTTGTTTTTTACTATTTTTTGCTGTTTGTGCCTCGTTTTATTTTAAAATAACAAAATAGCTATTTTGATTGAATTTTTAATAACAAATAAGCCATTTATAAAATAATTTGTTTGAAAAATAGCTTTTAGTTTACAAAAAAATAATTTTGTTGATGCCAAAAAAACCATGGAGCCACTTGAAAAGCTTCATGGTTTTTGGAATAAAAAAATGTAGTTTAGTTTCAATTTAATTATCAATTCAATAATTATTCTATAAAATTACAAAACAATATTCAATAATTGTATGTTTATTTTAAACGAAAACGATTGATAAATATCGAAAACGATTTCGATTTCTTTGACATGACCGTAATTTTGGTTTCAAAAGGCCATTTCTGTTTTAGTCTGCCTTTGGAAGTGCCATCTTATTGAAAAGCATCATGGCACTTTGGACTAATTATTCCATTCTTTTGGTATAAAAAAGTATTGCAAACAAGCAACAACAAATATTAATAAAACATCTATTGAAAATAAACTGCAAAATACTTGACAACGCCCTTTTTACAATCGTATATTTGCCACAATTAAATTTTTAGTGAAATAAACAGCCTAATTTTAATTTTTTTAAACAATAAATAAGCAATTAATGAAATTATCACAATTCCAATTCAATTTACCCAAAGAACTTTTGGCCGAATTTCCTGCAGAAAACAGAGATGAATCACGTTTGATGGTTGTAAACAGAAAAACACAAACCATAGAACACCGCATGTTTAAGGATATTATAGATTATTTTGACGATGGTGATGTTTTTGTAATAAACAATACCCGTGTTTTTCCTGCACGATTGTATGGTAACAAAGAAAAAACAGGGGCAAGAATCGAGGTATTTTTGTTGAGAGAGCTTAATGCAGAACAACGTTTGTGGGATGTATTAGTAGATCCAGCACGTAAAATTCGTATTGGCAACAAACTTTATTTTGGTGATGATGATTCATTAGTAGCCGAAGTAATTGACAACACCACTTCGAGAGGTAGAACGCTTCGTTTTTTGTTTGATGGATCCTATACAGAATTTAGAGAAAAATTAAAAGAATTGGGCGAAACTCCCATTCCAAAATACATCAATAGAGAGGTGGTTCCAGAAGACGAAGAACGTTATCAAACCATTTATGCAAAAGAAGAAGGAGCAGTTGCAGCACCAACAGCTGGCTTGCATTTTTCTAAACATTTGATGAAAAGACTTGAAATAAAAGGGGTACATTTTGCCGAAGTAACATTGCATGTTGGCTTAGGCACTTTTAATCCTGTAGAAGTAGAAGATTTGTCTAAACACAAAATGGATTCTGAAGAGCTAAAAATTACGCAAGATGCTTGCGATATTGTAAATGCTGCCAAAACAAGAAAAAGCAAAGTTTGTGCTATTGGAACAACCTCTATGAGGGCTATTGAAAGCTCCGTTTCGTCTGCCGCTACACTAAATCCTTATGATGGTTGGACAAATAAGTTTATTTTTCCGCCACACGATTTTAGCATTGCCGATGCCATGGTTACTAACTTTCATACTCCAAAATCTACCTTATTGATGATGATTTCCGCTTTTTGCGGACACGATTTGATGCGAAAAGCCTACGACGAGGCCATTAAAGAGGAGTATAAATTTTATTCTTATGGCGATGCCATGCTGATCATTTAAAAATAATGAACTCAAAATAGCTAAAAACCCTAACCTTATTTAGATTAGGGTTTTTTTGTGATGCCATAACAAACACAAATATATTGGGATAATCTATTAAAAATACAACAAATCTATACATGAAGTATTGTTTTTTTATTGCTATTTTATTTATATTTGCCAATAAAAAATCAAATTAATAAAAATGGTACAATACAACCCCAAAGATTGGATTACATTTATTTTTCGTTTTCATCAATCAGATACGTTTAGACAGCTTATACCCATGATGCTATTTATGGGCTTTTATTCTGGTGGGATTGCCTATTTAGAAATAGAAAAATGGAATTTGTCTGAAAACAGTCACGTAAAAAATTTAACTATCTTGCACTCCACCGTTGGATTTGTATTGTCGTTATTGCTTGCTTATCGAACCAATACAGCCTATGATAGATGGTGGGAAGGCAGAAAACAATGGGGAGCATTGGTAAATAACAGCCGAAATTTAGCTTTAAAAATGGCTTGTATTTTAAAAGAAGATTCCGATAAAATATTTTTTCGTAAAGTAATTCCTGCTTATTCGTCGGTATTGGCCAAACATTTGCTCAACGAGGAAGTAGGTAAAGTTCTATTTGAAGGTTTGGATTTACAAATAGACCATCAAAAACACAAGCCTAATCAAGTTGCTAAAATGCTTTTTCAAAAAACGACTGATTTATATCTTTCCAAAAAAATTACCGACACACAGCTATTGACAATAAATGCTGAACTGCAATCGTTTACAGATATTTGTGGAGCTTGTGAAAGAATAAAAAATACTCCTATACCCTATTCCTATAGTTCATTTATAAAAAAATTTATCTTTTTTTTCGTAATGACATTACCTTTTGGATTCGTTTTTAGTTTGGGTTATTATGTTATACCCGTTGTCATTTTTATCTTTTATGTATTGGCTAGTTTAGAATTAATTGCCGAGGAAATTGAAGATCCGTTTGGAACAGATGCTAATGATTTGCCTATGAAAAAAATAGCCTCCAATATAAAAAAGCATATTGAAGAAATTTTATAAATATATTTGGTATTACAAAAATATGGCACCTTCCGTTAATAAAAAAAGCCCTAAATCTGGTTTAGACTAGGGCTTTTTTGGTATTATATAATGGCTTTTACTACTGCTTTTGGTGCTTCTTTTCGGGTGCCGTCAAAACCATCTACTCCTGAAACGGTGGTGTATTTCAACACATAACGTTTTCCGGGATTGATGATTTGGTAGGCCGCCTGACACATCAAAGTCGCTTCGTGGAAACCACAAAGAATCAATTTCAATTTGCCTGGATAGGTATTGACGTCACCAATAGCGAAAATACCAGGAATGTTCGTTTGGTAATCCAAAGCGTTATTTACTTTGATGGCATTTTTTTCGATTTCCAATCCCCAATCGGCAATTGGACCTAATTTTGGTGTCAAACCAAAAAGCGGAATGAAATAATCGGTTTCTATCGATCTTTGAACACCGTCTTCGTCAAGGACAATAGATTCAACGTGGTTTGTTCCATTAACCCCAACTACTTCAGCAGGAGTAATCATTCTGATTTTACCTTCGTTTTTCAACTCTTGTACTTTCTCTACTGAATCCAAAGCACCTCTGAATTCGTTTCTTCTGTGAATTAAAGTTACTTCTGTAGCTACATCAGCCAAGAAAATACTCCAGTCCAAAGCAGAATCTCCTCCACCTGCAATTACGACTCTTTTATTTCTGAACTCTTCTGGATTTTTGATAAAGTATTTTACGCCTTTATCTTCGTAAAATTCGATATTTTCAATCAAGGGTTTACGAGGTTCAAAACTTCCTAAACCTCCTGCAATGGCAACCACTGGGGTGTGGAATTGCGTCCCTGCATTAGAAGTTACGATGAAGGTTCCGTCTTCTTGTTTCTCAATGGTTTCAGCGCGCTCCCCAAGTGTAAATCCTGGTTCAAACTGCTTGATTTGCTCCATCAAATTATCTACTAAATCGCCCGCTAACACTTCCGGGAAACCTGGAATATCATAAATCGGTTTTTTAGGATATAATTCGGAAAGCTGCCCGCCTGGTTGTGGCAAAGCATCTAGAACGTGACATTTTAATTTTAATAATCCCGCTTCGAATACGGCAAATAAACCTGTTGGGCCTGCTCCAATTATAAGTATGTCTGTTTTAATCATGCTATTCAATTTTATTCTTTTATTATTATACTTTTTTTTATTGGTTATACCAATTAATTGAGTTAACCATTGCTTAACCTTTTGAACCATTAAGATATTAAGTTTCATTAAGTCTTAAACTGTCTTAATTTTTTAATGTTTCCTTAA
>NZ_MUGT01000086.1:30715-31244 GCF_002217205.1 Flavobacterium branchiophilum NBRC 15030 = ATCC 35035
CCATTAAGACATTAAGTTTCATTAAGTCTTAAACTGTCTTAATTTTTTAATGTTTCCTTAAATCATGCAAATGAACTAAAATTTTTTAACCATTAAGTCATTAAGTTTCATTAAGCCTTAAACTATCTTAATTTCTTAATTTTTTCAATAAATCATGCAAATGAACTTAAATTTTTTAACCATTAAGTCATTAAGTTTCATTAAGTCTTAAACTGTCTTAATTTCTTAATTTTTTCAATAAATCATACAAATGAACTTAAATTTTTTAACCATTAAGTCATTAAGTTTCATTAAGATTTAACTTGATTTTTTTAATGTTTTGAATATCAATATTTTATGCTAATGAACTTAACTGTTATTTATATTTTTTTAAACATTAAGGCATTAAGTTTCATTAAGATTTAACTTGATTTTTTTTATGTTTGAATATCAATATTTTATGCAAATGAACTTAACTATTATTTATATTTTTTAACCATTAAGTCATTAAGTTTCATTAAGTCTTAAACCGTCTTAATTTCTTAATTTT
>NZ_MUGT01000087.1:0-5203 GCF_002217205.1 Flavobacterium branchiophilum NBRC 15030 = ATCC 35035
TAAACGACATTGAAATATACATATAAATAATCATCATACTTGGTATTATTTTACTCTTGCATTTCTATCGGCTACAATACCCTTTGTATCATAACCACCAAACGATTTCATATAATGTTTGATAGAAGTTCCGTACTGATCCTTGCATTTTCTGCTGCCATTTGATTTTAAAAACTGCTTTACAGAGCCTGCTCCACCAAGATGGGCTGCTGCTAAAATGCCAGATTCTGTAATTTTGACTCCGCTAATAATTTTTCCAGAATATTTTTGAATTTCAGATCTAAGTTCCCATTTATTTCGTTTGATGAGTGCATCAAAAGCCTTTTCTTGTAGTTTTGGCGAGTTCATAAATAGGGTGCTGTCATGAATACCTATTGTTTTCAATGTATGTATTCCAAATTGGTATTTGCCCATATAACCAAGGGTATTGATTAAGTGGTATTGGCCTTGCGATTCTTTCAAGCCAATGGCTTCTTTGAAACCTATAAAAAATTTGCCTTTGTATGGCACTGTACTTGGTACATAACTTTTAGGTTCAGGAGAAGGGAACATGTAGTCAAAAACAACATCTTGATTGTCCTGACAAAGGGCGTGTTCGTTCAAATTAAAAGGTTTAAAACTCAAACTAATAAAGCCAATAATTAATAGTAAACTACTATAAAATATCCATTTTTTTAACATAAATTTGATTTCTTCAAAACCTGTCACATGATGAAATTTCTACGGCACAAAGATACTCAAAAAAAATACAAATCTGAATTTCAAATAGTTAAAGTTTTCTAAAACCCAAATTTGCTTTTTCAAAAGTTTTGAAACCCTTTTATTTTGCTGACTTTTGCCTCAAAATAGAAGGGTTTCAAATATGTTAAATAAATGTTAAAATTAATGTTTTTACTCATTTATTAATAAGAAAAAATCTATATTTTTTAACCTAAAAAAGAGTTCCAAAACTATCTATTGATGCCTTTACTGGATACCCAATCGGTATATTTTTTTCTATTAACATCGTGTTCGGCAAGCGTTGTTGCAAACTCATGATAGCCAAAACGACTAACACTGGCACAAAAAAACAAATAATCATTTTTTTCGGGGTTCAAAACGGCTTCTAGTGCAGTAATGTCGGGCATGGCAATGGGACCTGGTGGCAAACCTAAGTTCAAATAGGTGTTATAGGGCGATGCCATTTTCAAATCGTCATATAAAACCCTTTTGATGACTTGATCAAAATCGTTTGCATTTTTTTTCAATGCAAAAATGACGGTAGGATCTGCCTGCAATGGCATTTCAAGTTTTAGTCGATTCAAATAAACAGCTGCAATTCGAGGTCGTTCGTCTTTTTTAACAGATTCTTTATGCACAATAGAGGCCAAAATAGTGGCTTGTATAGGTGTTAATTGTTGTTGTTGTGCTTTTGCAATACGGTCTTTTGTCCAATATTTGTGGTATTCTTTAATCATTTTGTCTCTAAATTTCTCGGCCGAAGTGTTCCAATACATTTCATAAGTATTTGGAATAAACATAACCAAAACATTGTCTGGCGTAAAGCCATTTTGTTGCAAAAACCCAAGGTCTTTGATGGTGTTGAGCAACGCAGTACTATCGGCTTCAATTTGATGACTTACCCTGCCCACTAAATCTTCTAATCTTTCTTGGTTATTAAAGGCTAATTTGACCGCAACATTTTTGCGAAGCGCTGTAACAATAGCCCAGTTTCCCATATTGTTTTGAATTAAAAACCGTCCTGCTTTTACGTGTTCTGGATAGGAACGTTTTTGAGCAATGGCTTCAAACTGAGCCACATTTTTCAAATAAGGTGCTATAATTTGCTTGGCTTGTTGGTAGGTGGCATTGGTTGGTATTTTGATGTATATTTCTTTTTCAGAAAAATTGGTGTTTGATGCAAACAATTGGCTATACAAATAAATACTCAAAAGCAGCAAGGGTATGGCTATACAAAGCCCCCAAATGGTTAATTTCTTTTTGTTCAAAATAGTCGATTTTTAAAAGTTGATGAGTTGGTACAAATTTTCGTCTTTATATACACCATTAATCAAATTCCATTGTTTTTTGGTGCCTATCAATTGAAAGCCAAATTTATGAAAAAGTGTGATACTAGCAAGGTTTTCTGGATTAATGTTTGCAAATAGTTGTTTCAAATGCAGTTTTTTGAAAGTATAATTTATAAGTAATCCCAAAGCCTCTGTGCCGTAGCCCATTTGATGGTGGGTTTGTTCCTTGATTACAATTCCTATTCCTGCTCGTTGGTTTCGGGGGTCGTAGTCGAACAAATCTATCAATCCAATGGCTTTAAAATTGTTTTGTAAACAAATGGCTAGTCTCAATTGTTTGGCCTCAAATAAATCTTGATGTGCATTTTGCAAGTATTGTTTGATTAAATATTTGCTGTAAGGGGTGTTGGTATTGCTAACTTCCCAAATGTTTTCGTCGTTTTCAATTTCGTAAACAAATAATAAATCTTCGGGTTCTAATGCTCTCAAATAGATTCGTTGTCCTGATAGTGTGATCATGGCAACGCAATTTGGCCTTCAAAAACAAATTGTGCGGGACCTTTTAAAAAAATATTGGTAAACTCGTTGCCATTTCTATCAAAAGCGATTTGGAGTTTTCCTCCTTCTACATCTATATCAACCAGGTTGCTGCTGGTTTTTTGAAGTACATTCATAGCTAGTGCTACGGCCGTTGCTCCCGTGCCACAGGACAATGTTTCGTCTTCAACGCCCCTTTCATAAGTACGAATGGCAAAATGATTTTCAGAAATTTGAGCAACAAAATTGATGTTACTGCCTTCTTTTCCATACAAACTACTGTTACGAATGGTTGCCCCTACTTGCTTTACGTTGTAATTTTTCAAATGATCTACAAGGGTTACATGATGTGGCGAACCTGTATTTAAAAACACATAATCATCAGAAATTGTAATATCATCTACATCAATCATTTGCAAAGAAACCCCATGATTTTCGTCGATAGTAGCATGATGCACCCCATCGATGGCCATAAAGGTGGTTTTGTTTTGTATTACCCCGAGTTGTTTTGCAAAAGCAACCAAACATCGGCCTCCATTACCACACATGGTACTTTCGTTGCCGTCGGCATTGTAATATACCATTTTAAAATCTACGCCATCTTCGTTTTCTAACAACAGTAAGCCATCAGCACCAATGCCAAATTTTCTATTACACAATTGGGCTATAAAATGGGTATTGTCTTTTGGAAATATTAAATTTCTGTTGTCTATCATCACAAAATCATTTCCAGTACCTTGATATTTAAAAAATTGTAGTAACATTTCAATTGTTTTTGATTGTTTGAAAGTACAAAGTTAAACTTTTTTTCAAAACTTTTGCTTTTTTATTGAATTGTATTTTATTTAACATAAAAAAAGAATTTCTTGCATTTTTTTATTCAAAATCTCGGTTTTATTAAAGTTAAGTTAAAGATTGTTAAACGAGCGTTAAAGCATTTTTTCAGACAAGTATTTATTTTTAATTTTGTTGAAAAAAATGAAGTTTACGTTGTTTTGAAAAAATAAAAAAATACTAATCAGTTAAAATAACATATACAGTAATAACAATTAAATAGTAATCATTATGAGAAAATTTTCGAGTTTATTTTTGGTGTCGTTATTAAGTGGAGCAACCACTTTAGGGGCTTATCAATTGATTTTCGAAACCAAAGCACCATCAAATTCCATTGTTACTTCGAGTTCAAATGGAATGCAGCATCAAGTGGGTTTTGGTGCAGAGGGTATTGATTTTACAACTGCCGCAGACAAAGCCGTTCATTCGGTAGTACACGTAAAAAATGTATCGAGAGTTACGTTGAGCAATCCAATAATGGAGTTTTTCTATGGTTCTAGGGGTGGCACGTTGCCTCAACAAGAGCAAGTTGGTACGGGATCTGGAGTTATTATTTCGGAGGATGGCTACATTGTTACCAACAACCATGTGATCAAAGATGCGGACGAAATTGAAATTACCCTTAATAACAAAAAAAATTATAAGGCAAAACTTATTGGTACCGATTCAAAAATGGACATTGCTTTGCTAAAAATCAATGCCGACGAAAAATTGCCCTATTCAACCTTTAGCGATTCGGATCAAGTAAAAGTTGGCGAGTGGGTACTGGCCGTGGGCAATCCATACAATTTGACATCAACGGTTACTGCAGGAATTATTTCGGCAAAAGCTCGAAATTTAGACACCAATGGCATACAATCCTTTTTGCAAACAGATGCTGCAGTAAATCCAGGCAATAGCGGTGGCGCTTTAGTGAATACTCGGGGTGAGCTCATTGGCATTAATACCATGATATCGTCTCAAACGGGTTCCTATATTGGCTATTCGTTTGCGGTGCCCTCAAACATTGCTCGAAAAATTATAGAAGACATTATGGAGTTTGGTAATGTTCAAAGAGGTATTTTGGGGGTAGAGGGCAACGAGCTTTCAGGAAATGCCTCTAAAGAATTGGGAATCAAGGCCTCTCAAGGTTTTTATATCAAAAAAGTAACTCAAAATTCGGGTGCCGAAAAAGCGGGTTTAACCAAAGGCGACGTGATTATCAAGCTTGACAGTCAAAACATCAATTCGTTTGCAGAACTTTCTGGCTACATTAGTACCAAACGACCAAACGATACCGTGCAAGTTACCGTAATTAGAAACGAAAAAACCATTACCCTACCTGTTGTTTTAACAAAAAATGATGCCCTAATTACAGAATTTAAAGGCATTGAATTAGAAAATATTGATTCGATAGATAAAAAGAAATTCCGAATAAATTATGGGGTAAAAATTAAAAACATCAACAACGACCGTTTGAATGATTATACCAACGACTTAAAAGGCGGTATCATTTTAAGTATCGACAATGTAAAGGCAACAGATATTGAAACAGTTTCGAGAATTATTTCTAACAAAAACGACAATCAAAGTGCTCAAATAGAACTCCTTACAAACACAGGGCAAGTAGTTCGAGTTATCATTTAATAAATTGTTAAATGAATAAAAAAGCCTCTTATTGCTATACAATAAAGAGGCTTTTTTTATTTTGGGCAAACAAGCTGCAACCTTTTTCAAATTTTATACCTAATTTATACCAAATATACATATAAAATAGTCCAATCTACTTGTTCTTTTTTGCTAAAATTGTTCATAAAAAATAGTTCCGTAGCCCAGCTATGCAA
>NZ_MUGT01000087.1:5224-23462 GCF_002217205.1 Flavobacterium branchiophilum NBRC 15030 = ATCC 35035
AAATATATTTGGTATTATTGAGACTATTTCAAAATATAATGTGTATTTTTGTAACGTGTTTGGAAGTTACATGTTACTTTTTTTTTAATTAATAAAAATAAAAAAATGTCGTTTTTTTGGGTCAAAACCAATCGATGGATCAAGCGCTTGTTGCGGGGCTGGATTTGGGACATTCCAAACCAATATAATCACATTTTTTTAACCTTTGACGATGGCCCAACGCCAGAAATTACCCCTTGGGTTTTAGATCAATTGGCAACATACAACGCAAAGGCTACCTTTTTTTGTGTGGGTAAAAATGCCGATTTATATCCAGAAATTGTAAGTAGAATCATAGCAGAAGGCCATCAAATAGGCAACCACACCCACAACCATTTGAATGGATTTAAGTGCAAAACAACGATGTATTGTAACGATGTTGAACAATGCGAGCAAACATTGCCTCAAAAAACCAAGCTTTTTAGACCTCCTTATGGCAAAATAAATCCATTTCAAGCCCATTGGATTCAAAAAAAAGGGTACAAAATAATTATGTGGGATGTATTGAGTGTAGATTATGATGCAAGTACTGCTCCCGAAAAATGTTTGCAAAATGTACTTCAAAATACGGAGTCGGGCAGTATTATTGTATTTCATGACAGTCAAAAAGCCTTCCAAAACTTGTCTGTCATCCTTCCAAAAGTGCTAGAACAATTATCGTT
Source organism: Flavobacterium branchiophilum NBRC 15030 = ATCC 35035 (assembly GCF_002217205.1). Taxonomy (GTDB): domain Bacteria; phylum Bacteroidota; class Bacteroidia; order Flavobacteriales; family Flavobacteriaceae; genus Flavobacterium; species Flavobacterium branchiophilum. The sequence continues at coordinate 5,926 of NZ_MUGT01000087.1, forward strand.
ACAAGGATTTGTATTTAAAGAAATCTTATACACTTGATTTCAAAATCTTGTTGTTTTGGCATCAAATGTTATCAATTATTAGACCCAAAAAAACCAACCAACAAAAGTGTCAAACCTTTGTTATGGTTGGTTTTATTTTATTATAAAAAAAATTAAACCGCTCTAATGATAAAATAATTTTTTTTGCCGCTTTGAAGTAAAATAAAACGATGATTTATCAAATGATGTTGAGTTAATACAAAGTCTTCTTTTACTTTCACTTTATTAACCGCAATAGCGTTTGCAGTTAAAGCTCTACGGGCTTCGCCATTAGATTTAAAAAATCCTGTTTTTTCATTCAACACCGCAACAATTTGAATGCCCGCTTGCAATTCATTTAAGTCAATTTCGGCCTGAGGTACCCCTTCAAACACTTCTAAAAACGTTGCTTCGTCTAACGCATTTAAGTCATCGTAGGAAGCGTTTCCAAATAAAATAGCCGAGGCGTTTATGGCTTTGTTTAAAGCGTCTTGTCCGTGAACAAAAATGGTGATTTCTTCGGCTAATTTTTTTTGTAAAACACGTAAATGAGGTGCTTCATGATGACTTGCAATGAGATTTTGAATGGTATTTTCGTCTAAAAAAGTAAAAATTTTGATGTATTTTTCTGCATCAATATCGGTAGTATTGAGCCAAAATTGGTAAAATTTATACACCGAAGTTTTATCGGCAGTAAGCCATACGTTGCCACCTTCAGATTTGCCAAATTTCGAACCATCGGCTTTGGTAATCAAGGGACAAGTCATTGCAAAAGCCTTGGCACCTTCGGGGTTCATTCTTCGGACTAACTCGGTTCCAGTTGTAATATTCCCCCATTGGTCCGACCCTCCCATTTGGAGCAAACATTGATGGGTTTTGTGCAAATGATAAAAATCATACCCTTGAATTAATTGATAGGTAAATTCTGTAAAAGACATCCCTTCGCCTTCTCCTGCCAAACGTTTTTTTACGGAGTCTTTTGCCATCATGTAATTTACTGTAATTCTTTTGCCAACATCCCGAGCAAAATTGATAAACGACAAATCTTTCATCCAATCGTAATTGTTTACCAAAAGTGGTGCATTTGCAGAGTGAGAATCGAAATTTAAAAACCGAGACAATACATTTTTTATCCCTTGTACATTATGTTGTAAAGTAGCTTCGTCGAGCAAATTTCGTTCGGCAGATTTTCCAGACGGATCGCCAATCATGCCTGTGGCTCCACCAACAAGTGCAATAGGTTTGTGTCCAAATTTTTCTAAATGTACCAATAATATGATAGGAACTAAACTGCCAATATGTAAAGAATCAGATGTTGGATCAAAGCCAATGTAGGTAGCTGTCATTTCTTTACAAAGTTGTTCTTCGGTTCCTGGCATAATATCATGAACCAAGCCTCGCCATTGTAATTCTGCAATTAAATTTTTCATTTATAAGATATGTTGATTACGGTAATGCTTTATTTTATTTGTAAATAAAAATAAAGATGGCAAATATAAGATAATTGTCGTAAAATTGAAAATCGAAAATATCAAAAAGGCATCTTGGGTACCATGTCGTTTAATTATCCGTAAAATAGTAATAATTGTACTTCATTTTTATCAAATTTTTAATACCAAATATATTTATAAATAAGTTCTTTTCAAATGTGTTGTGTATTTTTCTAAACAAAAAAATTGCTGTATATAAACCAATTACCACCATTTTATGATTGGTTTTTACTCAAAAAATACATTGGCTTAATGTATGCAAAACGGTATCTATGTCGTCAAAAGTATTGTACGCATGAATACAAAACCGCAGCCGTTCTTGCCCTTCTGGCACGGTGGGCGACAAAATAGCTTTGATGTTGAACCCTTTATTTTGTAAGTTTGTAGCGATATTCCTAACCTTGTCGTTACCTGGAATTACAATTGAATGAATAGCCGATTTGCTATATATAAACATGGGTTTGAGCCCCGTTTGCTGTTTTTGTTGATTGAAATACAAAATGTTTTGCCTTAAAAGGGCCAACTCATTTGGCTGTTTGTCCAAATATTGGTAAGCCATCAAAATAGTGGCAACGGCATGTGGCGAAAGCCCCGTGGTATATATCAAACTGCGGGCAAAATTTACCAAATATTGCTTGAGTTGATGGCTGCCCAAAATGGCTGCCCCATGGCATCCTAGTCCTTTGCCAAAGGTTATAATTCTAGCAAAAACGGTATGCTCTAGCCCTAAGTTTTGAACCAACCCTACCCCTTTTGTTCCAAAAACACCAAGAGCATGTGCCTCGTCTATCACAAAATAAGCCTTGTGTTTGGCAACTATGGCAGCCATGTTTTCTAAATTTGGAGTATCGCCATCCATAGAAAACACACTTTCTGTAACAACATAAACGGTGGTATTTTGATTCTGTAGCAACAGTCGTTCTAAATCATCACAATCGTTGTGTTTAAATTTATAAGATTTTGCAAACGAAATTGCAATACCATCTCGAATAGAAGCATGAATGAATTCGTCAAACAAAATGACATCGCCTTTTTGTGGTACACTACTAAAAAAACCTACATTGGCATCATAGCCAGAATTGAAAATCAAAGCAGCTTCTGCCTGATGAAATTGTGCAATAAATTGTTCCGTTGCTTCATACAAAGGGCTATTTCCTGTAAGCAATCTGGAACCCGTAGCACCATTTTTTTTAATATTTTGACTAATCAAAAATGTATGAACCTGATCAAAAAGAAGTGAACTTTGGCACAATCCTAAATAATCGTTTGTTGCAAAATCAATTCCGTTGTTATGAGATTGCAAAGTTCTCAAAGCATTTTTTTGAACTCTTTGGTCTATTTTTTGAGCTAATTTTTCTGGAAATTTCATGTCATATTAGTTTATGCGTTGTCTAACAAATCCAAGACTATAATTTCATTTCCAATATATACCAATGATTTGTGAAGTAAAGAATAGCCCATTTTTTCAATTTCTTGTTGGTAAAAATTCATTTGCATTAAATGCTTTTCGTCGTAACTTCCTGTTTTATAATCCAATAGCAATACCGTATTAGTTGGGGTTACTTCCATCCTATCGGGTTTTAGGGTCTGACTATTGGGACCAATAATTGTTTTTTCGTTCAAAATAATATGTTGAGGATTAAAATAGGCTGATAATTTCGGATGTTTTACAATTTGTTCAATACTGTTTTGCACAAATTCCATTTGCACAACTGGCAACAAGCCGTCATTCAAAGCTTTTTCGATGGCAAAAGGTATATCTGCAGCGGTTTTTATAAACGATAAAATTTCGTGAACTACATTACCAAAAGCAATCGATTCTTCTCTATTGGTACCCCAAAGCATGGCACTTTTTTGAGAAATTTTGATGTTTTTGGGATCTAAAATTTGTTTTACAATTGGAATCGGAATATTGGGTTTGCTATTGTTTGGCTGGGTTGATAATTTGATTGGGGAGCCAAATTTAAAGCTGGTATTCTGAGCTGGGTTGTATCCTTTTTGTATTAAAAATTTTATAAAATAGGATGCCATATTATTTTTATACAGCGTTTCATATTCGCCATCGTTGTTTTTGGATTGCTTTGGCGACAAATATTCTGTAATGATATACAATTGCTCTTCGGCACGAGTAAGGGCAACATACAACACATTGATATTGTCCAACACCTCTTCTTGTTTTTTACTTTCATACACCCCTTTGGCCAATAAGCCATAATCAGAAACGGCTGAACTGTTGTCTATCAACACTTTAGGCAATCCAAAATTGTCTTTGTCCACCGTAATCCATAATTTATCTTTGGGTTTTCGGTTGTAATCTTCTACCGCAAATGGAAAGATAACCACAGGAAATTCCAATCCTTTCGATTTGTGAATCGTCATGATGACAACAGAGTTATTGCCTTCGGGGGTTGGAATGCTCAAACGATCTGATTTTTTTTCCCAAAAAATTAAAAAATCAGAAATGCCCGATTGATTTTTGACTTCTCTTTCGAGAACGATGTCTAAAAAAAATTGCAAATAAGCATTTTCCGAATTACCTTGGGTGTTTTGATAAATCAAATGGGTAATGATGGTTTCTACCGTTTCAAAAAGTGATTTTTTTCTAATTAATTCAAATGAAAAACTCAAATTGAAATGAGCCAACCAATGTTCAAATTCATTTTCTGTTTCAAACGACATTCCTTGTGCTATAAAATCATGAATTTCCATTTCGGATTGGCTGTATTGTGCCAAATATTGCAAAAACCTTGATTTGGATTCTTTGTCATTATTATTTTTCAAATACCTTAAAACATGTATGATACACTGTACTTCTTTTGCATTATTAAGCAATAAAGTTTCAGACGAAATAATTGGTATTTGTTGTGCTGTCAAGTAATTGGCAATCAAAACTCCGTGGCTTCTTTTGCGAGTTAATACGGCTATATCTTTATATTGAAATCCTTTTTCGATACATTCATTAATTTTTTGGAAGGTTTCTAACACATAAACATCCGTTTTTTCCAAAACCTCATCCTCTGGTGTTTCATCTTCCGTAAGGTCGTTTGGTGTAGTGGTTTCATTAATAAAAGTAATGTTTACATAGCCGCCTATATGTGGGTTGTTTTTTTGAAAGCTATTGTTTTCATACATATTTTTATAATCCAAATGCTGAAATTCATTGGCCATCATTTTAAAAAAATCATTATTAAATTGAATTACTTCAGAAAAACTTCTAAAATTGGTGTCCAATTGTGTAACTTGTCTCGACGGATTAATAAAAGGGTTGTTGTTAGGGCTGTTGTTGTTGCTCAATTCTATAAATTGTTCGGCCTTGCCGCCACGCCACCTGTATATAGATTGTTTGGGGTCGCCTACAATCATAAGCGAACCTCTTTCACCCATCAAATCTTCGCTGGCCGTGGCATTGTTGATTAGTGGTATCAAATTTTGCCATTGCATTTCGGAGGTATCCTGAAATTCGTCTATAAAAAAATGTTTGTACCTTTCGCCCAAACGTTCGTAGATGAATGGTGCGGGCTGGTTTTGAATTTCTCGATGAATAATAGCATTAAACTCTGATATGGATAATAAATTCTGCTCATTTTGAATTTTTGCCAATTCGTTTCCAATGCTGTTGAGGAGCGAAAGCGGCGTAATATTTTTTAGAAAAGCTTTATGAAAATATATTTTTTCGTAATTGTCATAAATAGATCTCATCAATCCGACTAATTGACTTAACAAACTTTCTATCAAGTCCTTGTCTTTTGCCGTTTTATTGATTTTGAAATCAGATTCTGATTGAAATTTTTTGTTTTTGTTGTTAAATTGGTTGGCTAAAATGGTGTTCAAATGTTTTGGAAATACCTGAGCCGAAAATGATTTTAAATCTACTTGATGGTTGTTTAAAAAATCAAAAACTTGTTGTGCCAATGCCACATTGATGGCCTCGAGGGTTTTGATTTTGTTCCATAAAACTTGCTTTATTTCAATAAACTGTGGGATTGTAATGTCCTGAAGTTGTTCTATTTCGAGTCGGTTGTTTTCGTTCAAAATTAATTTTCCTGTTTCTAAAATTTCGTTTGAAATGTCCCACGATTTGTCGTCATCGGTTTTTTCCATAGTAAAATCAACCATCAATTGGGTCAAAACGGGGTCTGTACCAGCTTGTGCAATTAATGAATCAACAGCTTCGGCCAATAAGTTATCGGTGTCTAAACTCACTTCAAAAGTTGCAGAAAGGCCTAAATCTAGGGCAAAGGCCCTAATGACTCTATGGGTAAATTTGTCGATGGTAGAAATATCAAAAGCGGCATAATTATGAATCAAATGCTTGATGATTTGTTGCGATTTTGTTTTGATTTCCAATACAGACAAAGGCTTGTTCAAAAGGGATAACTCTGCCGCAATTTCGGTCATGAGTGCTACTGTTTTAGCATTGGGTTCGTCTTGAGCAAAATTCGAAAGGTTGTTTACAATTCGAGATTTCATTTCATGAACAGCTTTATTGGTAAAAGTGATAGCCAATATATTTCGATAAGCATCATTTTTTTTGGAAGACAAAATAATTTTCAGGTATTCTTTTACCAAATTATAAGTTTTACCAGAACCCGCCGAGGCATTAAATATTTTGAACGAGGCTTTGTTGATTTCCATAAAAAAGGGCTTTTTATTGGTTATTTTGGTGCGAAAATACAAATAAAAAAACCACCAAAATAAATTGGTGGTTTGAATTTGTATAAAAAAAATGTTATTTGATCAAACTTTCGCCATTTACTGTGGTCCAATTACCTAAAGTCATATTGGCTCCCGTAGCAGTAGTACTCAACGTATATTGACTGTTTGGAAATGCAACCGATAATGTACCAGCACCAGCAAATTGACTAGTTGCATCGTTTATTTTTACGGCAGTTAATTTGATTTTATTGGCATTTACTTGATAGGTATTAGTAGCCGCATCCTGAATTCGTACGGCAGTTGCTCCAGTAGTTGTGTAACCCGTAATTAGTATGTTTGAAAAATCACCATTACCATGTTTTTTAAATTGAATGGCATCATACTCTGCTGCAGAAGAGCCCCCTTCGGTTACAGTTCCAGCATTTCTTTTAAGTGTAATATTAGAAATTACTGGCCAATAAGCATTATCATTGTTTGACGCCTCAATTTCCATTCCAAAATTTCCAACACCTATTTGATAAGCATACCAGTTTGCGTTGTTTTGACCTTTCCAGCCATCTTGCCAATCAAAAGAATCGTCTGAATTGCCATAAGAAATTAAATTAGAAGCACTTACCGTTCCTCCATAAAATTCAAAACCATCATCGGCTCCTTTGTATGAAACAAGGTTTTCTAAAACCGTTCCAGACCCAACAGAATAGAATGAAAATCCATTCATTTCGCTTGTTCCATCGGTAATTTTTTTGCCCGCAAATTCTACTCGAACATATCTAAGAGTTCCACCATTGTGCAATGGATTTGTACCGCCATAAGGCAAGTTCAATCCATCTTCAGAAGTTTTGCTTGTTACACCGCCCGCACCATTTATTGGAGCATCGCCATACATAATGATGCCACCCCAAGCCCCTGGTGTTGCAGATGATTCTGTAAAAACAACTGGTTGAGAAGCCGTTCCGTTGATGATTAATTTTCCGCCATTTTTTACTACTAATGCATCTACACCGTCTGCCGCAGTACATGTAATTTTGGAACCCGCATCAAAAATAACAGTAACCCCCGATTCTATTGTTGCAATTCCTTTCAAGGTATAGTTACCATAAGCTAGGGTTTTGTTGGTCGTAATAGATCCCGTTATTTCTCCTTCTACGGGTTGAATTGTTTCAACATCGTCGCTAGTTGAACATCCTGTTATTGATAAAGCGACTAAAGCTAAGCTAAAAAATAATTGTTTCATTTTTGAAAATTGTTTTGATTTGTTTTTAAAACTTTTGACAAATGTAGCGCAACATTTCATATTCAAAGTTTGTAAATCGTTATATAATTGTTAGCTGTAAAACAACATATTGTTTCCTAAATATTATGAAATTGTAAACAAAAAAGAGCCCAATTTCTTAGGCTCTTTTGCTATTAAAAAATGGCTTTTCGGATTAATTTTAACCATACAACCGATCAAGATAATATTATTAAAACGAATAAGATAATCCTGTTGAAAAGCCAATGCCTCGCTGGTATGACCGTAACAATAAGGAGGTTTCGGCAATAGCCAATTGATTGTTTGAGCCTAATACTTGTTTATAAATAGGATTCAGAATATTGTCGATAGACCATTTGAAATTCCAATTTTTATTAATCACACTACCCCATACAAAATCTAATTTATGAAACGGTTTTTCATATATATGATCGTATCCAGCAACGCCAACGGCATAAATACGTTCGCCATTTACTGCATATACAAAAGACGCTGTGTTTTTCCAATTGTTGCCCATATTAAATTCATATTTTATATCGGCATTTACCAACCATGTTGAGGCTCCTTGAAGTTTTCTTTTTTCAAAAGTATCAAAATAGCCTTCTCTGTTTTTGTTTACATTTGCTTGCGTAAACATTAATGAGGTGTTAAAACCAAAAGACCACCCTTTCCAATTGTCGTTGATTCTTGATAATTGTAGTAATATTTCAAATTCTGCTCCAAACAATTGGGCACTTTTGTTATTGAAATAAGTGATTGTTTGTCCGCTTCCTGTGGCACTTGCCTGTACAGTTCTTTCGATAGGGTTGTTGATGTATTTGGCAAAAAAGGTTGCCGCAAATAGTTCATTTTTGGTTGGAAATATTTCCAATTTTAGGTCGGCATTATAATTTTCGCTGTTTAGTAGATTAGAGTTACCTCTTTCTGTAGTTCCGTCTGCATTGATCAAATTGATATCTAGGCTTTCAAAAAGCACTGGTTTGGTATAAGTTTTTGAGGCAGCAAATCTAATATTGGCCTTTTCAGAGGCTATATATTTTACGTTTATGGCTGGTAAAATATACCATTTTTCGACTGATTTTTTTCTAAATGGATTTGTTATAGGATCGGAAATGGTTCTGTATTTGTACTCTCTTATGGTGTTTTCAGCTCTAATTCCTGTATTAATTTCTAATTTGTCATTTAGATGAAATAAAACATTTGAATAAAAACCGTCGGCTCTTTGAAAAACTTTTGTTTTATACTCGCTTGATGATTCCTCTTGAAAATACACTTTGTTACTGGCTACATCATGTTGAATTGTTGCCTCTATTTGATTTGGATTTACAGTAAAAGGTATCGCAGCACCATTTGGTTTTCCAAAAGCAAATCGAAAAACAGATTGCATATATTCTGCAAAACCGTTGTATCCAAAGCTTACTTTATTGTGTTGGTTTTGCCCCCATTTCAAATAATATTCCAGCTTTCCAGATACATGAAAATTATTTTCGATATTAAAAAACTGCCTAATCAAATTGTTGCTACCATATTGGGTATCAATTGTATTACTGCCCGTTTGAGTACCTGTTACAAATTTTCTGTCTGGCATATCGTATTGCGTTCTTGTATATGAAATACCAGCCGCTATACCTTGTTGGTCATTGTCGGTAATTTTATATGTTCCAAAAAGTTGATTGGCAAAATATTGTGAAGATTCATATTGATTCAATCTGATAAACTCGTTGGGATTTTGAACAGCTGTTCGGGTATAACCTTTTTGATCTTGAATGCTGTTTTCGGTAGTTTTCAAAAACAAACTATTTGAAAACAAATGCAAGCGTTTGGCTTTAAATTGTAGTCCAAAAATAACTGAAGATTGTGTTTGAGTGCTATATGCTGTTCTATACAAATTGTTGTCGTAAATCCCTTGCCCTTGCGAAAAGGTACGATCTACACCTTGTCTGATTTGGTATTTATTGTCTAAATGAGCTGCAACATGATAATATAATTTTGCACCACTATTGCCAAACAAGAATTTATCAGAATTTCCAATGCCAAAACTTGTATTCAAGGGTGCTTTTTTAGAAGTTACATCCCATGTCGATTGATAATCGTTACTAATTTTTGCCGAAGGAATGTTGCCATAACCTGTGGGCAAACGGCGTTCCTGACCTCCAAAACCAAAATAACTTTTGCTGTTATCGGCATCAACTGATTGCAGGAAATTTTGTAAACTATTTTGAGTTGTAAAGCCAGCTCCCAAAGCTATTTTGGTTTTTGCCTCTGTGGGTTGGGCTGTGGCCACATCGATGGTAGCTCCTGAAAAATCACCAAAAATATCAGAATTAAAAGTTTTATATACATCCATAAACCCTACAACATCTGTTGGAAATTGATCTAATGGAATCATTTTTTTGAATGGACTGTTAGAAGGTACTGCCATACCGTTGAGTAATAAATTGTTATACCTGTCTTCTAAACCCCTAATAAACAATCCTTTAGATTCTACTTTTGAAATACCCGTCATTTTGGTCAATCCTGTTTCTACATTACCAATACCTTTTGCAGACATTTCTTGGGCACCTATACTTTGTTTTATTGCCATTGCATTTTTTTGTTCTAACAACAATGCGGTTGCTTTTTCTCGGTTTTTGGAAGTCGATTTTACAACTACTTCTTTCAAATGATTGTTTGAAGGTGTCAATTTTGTGTTGATAGTGGTTACAACTCCCTGTTGTACTGCCGCAACAATTTCTTCAGATTCATATCCTGGCATACTAAAACCTACTACATACTGACCCGCAGGCAATTCCAATTTAAACTGGCCTTGGGTGTTGGTTGTTGTAGCAATTGAGGTACCTGTAACTATTATGGATACGTTGGAAATCGGTTTGTTGTCCGAGTTTTTTTCTGTGATTTGCCCTGCAATTGTTCCAGAATTTTGTGAAAAGCAAATTGATGTAAAAAATAACACAATCAGTAAGCGTTGGATTTTCATTATAATGTCGTTTTTAATTTGTGCAAAGAAAAGGCTAACATTTGAACTAATAGTTAGCCCAAGATTACTATTAAGTTTACAGACTATTATCAAATTGTTACTACATTAAATTACGGTTAATTAAGTATATGTCATAGTCGAAGCTGTTGTTTTGTTGCTACTTTTACCCATATTTTTTTGACAAACTTTGCACTGCAAACCAGTTTTAGTATTTCAAAAAAACAAGCAACAATGGGATTTAACATTGAGAAAAGGTACAATAACAGAAACATTGATTATATAAACATGAAAAAATTAAAAACTAAAATTTTGATAGTTGATGATGATGTAGATATTTTAGAAATTATAAGCTACAATTTGAATCAGGAAGGCTATCAGGTGATGACAGCAACAAATGGTGTAGAAGCCATAGCAAAAGCCAAGTCAGAAAAACCACATTTGATATTATTAGACATTATGATGCCCGTCATGGATGGCATGGAAGCTTGTGAACAGATTAGAAAAATTCCAGAATTGAAAGACATTTTAATTGCTTTTCTAACTGCCCGAAACGAAGATTATTCGCAAGTAGCAGGCTTTGAAAGAGGAGCCGATGATTATATTACAAAGCCTATAAAACCAAAATTGTTGATGAGCAGAATCAAAGGATTGCTCAGGCGAAACACACCTCAAGAAGAAACAAGTAACATTCAAACTATTGGTAGCATACAAATTGATAAAGAAGCCTATAAAATTATAAAAGACCATATCGAAATCATTTTGCCTAGAAAAGAATTTGAACTCATTTGCCTTTTGGCCTCAAAACCAGGAAAAGTATTTAGCCGAGAAGAGATTTTAGAAACAATTTGGGGAAATGATGTTGTGGTTGGTGGCCGTACTATAGATGTGCACATTCGAAAGTTAAGGGAAAAACTTGGCAATAATAACTTTGTTACCATAAAAGGAGTGGGTTATAAATTGATAGGTTAGGCAAAAAAGGATTTTGGTATTAACATTAAATTAACAATAAAGCGACTTTATATTAACCATATCTTGTTATTAAGATAATACAGCTTTAACCTGGTCTTAACATAAAGGTAGCATCTTTGCCTAAGTTAAAAACAACCGATCAATTTAAATAAAATGAAAAAAATTACCTTAATTTTAATAGTACTAACCACTTTTGCTCATGCTCAAAAAACAGATAATCAAGCTGTTTCAAAAGAGGTATTTAGAATTTTAGATTCTATTAATAAAGCCAAAGTATTAGAAGAAAAAACCAAAGCCAAAAAAGACAATTGGTTTGACAAAATATCCCTTAGAGGTTATGCACAGATCAGATACAATGGTTTGTTTTCTAGCAACGATAAAGTGTCCTGCGACCAATGTGATAAATCATGGGGTACCACCTCAACAGCTCCCGATGCACAATCAAGCAATGGTTTTTTTATTAGACGGGCACGATTGGTTTTTTCTGGACAAATTCATCCAAATGTATATGTGTATATTCAGCCAGATTTGGCCAGTTCTCCTTCTACAGGGGTCAATCATTTTGCTCAAATTAGAGATTTGTATGCCGATATATCTTTTGATGCCAAAAAAGAATACCGTGTACGACTTGGACAAAGTAAAGTACCCTTTGGATTCGAAAATTTACAATCAAGTCAAAACAGATTGACGTTAGATCGAAATGATGGATTGAACAGTGCTGTTGCAAACGAACGAGATTTAGGAGCATTTTTCTATTGGGCTCCAAGCAAAATTAGAGATCGTTTTGCAATGTTGGTCAAAGATGGTTATAAAGGATCTGGCGATTATGGTGTTTTTGCTGTTGGTGCATATAATGGACAAACGGCCAACAAATCTGAAGGAAATAGAAACTTGCACATTGTATCGAGAATTAGTTATCCATTTGAAATAAAAAATCAAATCATAGAGCCAGGACTTCAAGCTTATAAAGGTAAATGGGCTTTTAGTAGCGAAATTTCGACAGGTGTTGGTATTCCAGAAAGGCTAAATGTTGCCGACGAACGTTTAGCTGCTTCGCTTATACTGTATCCAAAACCTTTTGGAATACAAGCAGAATACAACATTGGTAAAGGGCCTCGATATGACAAAACTACCAACAGTGTTGCGGTATCCCATTTAGAAGGTGGTTACGTAACCTTAAACTACAAATTGGACCTTCCAAAACACCAATTATTATATCCGTTTGCCAAATTTCAATATTATGATGGAGGTAAAAAATTTGAAAAAGATGCCAGAAGCTATATCGTTCGTGATTACGAAATAGGTTTAGAATGGCAACCATTCAAAGCCTTTGAATTTGTTGCGGAATGGGTAATTTCCGACCGAACATTTGAAGACAGTGCTTTGAAAAACAACAGACAAAAAGGAAATTTATTAAGAATACAAATGCAATTTAATTTTTAAAAAAAACAACAACATGAAATCTAAAAAAAACATTCTTATTACGGCTTTTATCGCATTGATAGCCCTTTCGTATTCGTTTACCACATTAAATAAAATTACCATAAAAGGGTCAGACACTATGGTAATATTGTCTCAGCAATGGGCAGAAGTATATATGAAGAAAAACCCAGGAACGGTTATTCAAGTTACAGGTGGAGGATCGGGCGTTGGGCTTGCGGCCTTAATCAATGGCTCGACAGAAATTGCCAATTCGAGCCGACCTATAAAACCAGCTGAATTAGAAAAAATAAAAGCCAAATTTGGTAAAAATGCCATTCAAATACCATGTGCAAAAGACGGTTTATCTGTGTTTTTAAACAAAGGAAATAAAGTTTCTGAACTTACTATTGCACAAATTGGAGGCATTTTTGCAGGAAATATAACCAATTGGAAACAAGTTGGTGGCGATGATGCCAAAATTCAATTGTATGGTAGAGAAAGTAGCTCTGGAACATTTGAATTTTTTAAAGACCATGTGGTTAAAACAGATTTTGCACCAACATGTCAAACCTTGCCTGGTACAGCAGCCATCATCAATGCCGTAAAAAAAGACAAATACAGTATTGGATATGGTGGTGCCGCTTATGCCGAAGGTGTAAAAGACTGTAAGGTAAAAAAAGATGCCAAATCAAAAGGTGTTTTGCCAACAGAGGCTAACATTAAAAACAAAACGTATCCTATTGCAAGATATTTATTCATGTATTTGACTGCCAAACCAACTGGTGATACCAAAAAATTTATCGATTGGATTTTGAGTCCTGAAGGACAAAAAATTGTTTCGGGTGTAGGTTATTTTCCTGTAAAATAATAAAAACTTTCAAATTATCCTTTTTCAATCCAGAGAAAGGATAATTTTAGTATTGTATCCTTTTTAAGCATGATTTAATTCAATCCTATGATTTCCGAAACAACTCCTAAAAGCTTTACAAAAGAAAGTCTCAAAAAACAATTCAGACTCTCCGAATATTTATCCGAAAAAATCATTTCGGGCGTAGCTTTTTTATCGATAACCATTATTTTTTTAATCTTTATTTTTGTTTTCAAAGAATCGCTACCGCTTTTTAGTTTTGGACAATCAGCTAAGCCTCAAACAGAAAAAGCAATCGAAAACAACTCAAAACCAGAAACTTATGGCGAACCCGTAGAGGATTTGAATGCACCAGAGCCCGAAACATTAAAACCAGAAACCTATGGCGAGCCTGTAGAGGATTTGAATGCACCAGATGCACCAACGATTGCACCAGAAACTTATGGTGAACCCCTAGAGGATTTGAATGCACCAGAGCCTGCTATTGCAGAACCAAAAGTGGCCCAAAACAACGAAGGAGCCGATAAAACCTGGAGCACTTTTGCTACATCAGAATGGGTTCCTGTATCAGAACACCCTCGTTTTGGACTAATTGCATTGCTTTTTGGCACACTCAAAGTTACTCTGATTTCAATGCTTATTGCAGGGCCCTTAGCCGTTTTAGCTGCCCTATACACTTCGTGTTTTGCATCCAAACGCAAAAAAGAAATCATCAAACCTATCATAGAAATGCTAGCCGCATTTCCATCGGTAGTAATTGGTTTTTTTGCTTTGATGGTTTTAGCCAGTTTGTTTCAAAACCTCTTTGGTTACGAATCTAGGCTAAATGCCTTTGTTGGCGGTGTGGCTATGGCATTAGCAGCCATCCCTATTATTTATACCATTTCAGAAGATGCCCTTTCGGCAGTACCAAAAACATATAGCGAAGCCAGTTTGGCACTTGGAGCAAGCCAATGGCAAACCGCTTTTTTTGTTACCTTGCCTGCGGCAACCCCAGGTATTTTTGCTGCCCTTTTGTTGGGTGTAGGTCGTGTGTTTGGCGAAACAATGATTGCTTTAATGGCAACAGGTAATGCCGCCTTATTATCGTCAAATCCTTTTGAATCTGTACGAACTTTTGCAGCCACCATTGGCTCAGAAATGGCCGAAACCGTGTTTGGCGAAACCCATTATAGTGTGTTGTTTTTTATTGGTTCGTTGTTGTTTGTCTTTTCATTTGGGCTCAATGCCATTGCCGAATTTTATGTAAAAGGACGCTTAATCAAAAAATTTCAAGGAAAATAATTTATGGAAAATCAAACCAATTCAAAACCCAACCCTTTTTTGAATCAAACCTCGAAAAGTCAGGCAATAAAAGGCCAATTGATTGTTGGTATTACTCAAATGGCCGTTGTTACGATAATTGCTATCTTAGCCATCATTTTGGGTATTATAGTTTATCAGGGCAGAACACAATTTTCATGGGCCTTCATTACCTCGTTTCCCACAAATGGAATGACAGAAGGAGGTATTTTTCCTGCCTTAATTGGTACTTTTATATTAGTAATCCTCATGTCGATTGCGGCAGTCCCTTTTGGCACCATTACGGCTATTTATTTAACAGAATATGCTCGAGAAAATTCAAAATTTGCGGCAGCTGTTCGCTTTTCAGTTCGAACATTGGCCGTGGTGCCTTCCATAATATTTGGTCTTTTTGGCTTAGGTTTTTTTATACAATTTGTTGGCAACGGTGCCGACAAGGTGTTTCATGGCGGGCAACTGCATTGGGGGCAACCCAACATTTTGTGGGCCAGTCTTACCATGTCGTTGCTTACATTGCCCGTAATCATTGTATCTGTAGAAGAAGCCCTCAAAACCATTCCACGCGAACTTCGTGAAGCTAGTTTGGCTCTTGGTGCTACCAAATGGCAAACCATCAAACAAGTCGTTTTGCCTGGATCTGTATCGGGAATCATGACGGGAACTATATTGGCCGTTAGCCGAGGTGCTGGCGAGGTGGCTCCAATATTGTTTACAGGTGCCGCTTATTATTTGGCTACTTTACCCAAATCGTTGAGCGACCAATTTATGAATTTGGGCTACCACATTTATATCATGTCCACACAATCATCAGATGTAGAAAAAACCATGCCTATACAGTTTGCTACTACATTAGTTTTACTAATTTTAACCCTATCGCTCAATATCATAGCTGTAGCCATTCGATCTAGAATTAGAAGAAAAGCCAAATAAGCACACACCCATTTTTTTTTACAAAATACAAAAATTAGAATCCCTAAACATGAAAGATATAAAAATAGAAGTAAACGATTTGTCCTTATATTATGGCGAAAAAAAAGCTTTGAAGGAAATTGCTATGCAAATACCAACCAATAAAGTAACTGCACTTATTGGGCCATCGGGTTGCGGAAAATCTACCTTTTTGAGATGTATCAATAGGATGAACGATTTGATTCCAGATGTTAAAATAACAGGTCAAATGCTTGTAGAAGGAGTTGATATTTATGACAAAGATGTTGATGTTGTAAATATTAGAAAAAAAATAGGAATGGTTTTTCAAAAATCAAATCCTTTTCCAAAATCTATTTACGAAAATATTGCTTATGGTCCAAAAATCAATGGAATCAAAGACAAATCACAATTGGATGAAATAGTAGAAACGTCGTTGCGAAAAGCGGCCATTTGGGACGAAATAAAAGACCGTTTGGGCGACTCGGCTCTTGGGCTTTCGGGCGGTCAGCAACAACGTTTGTGTATTGCCAGAACCCTAGCAGTAAGTCCAGACATTGTATTGATGGACGAACCCGCAAGTGCCTTGGACCCTATTTCGACATCAAAAATAGAAGAGTTGGTACACGAACTTAAAGAGCAATACACCATTATTATTGTAACACACAACATGCAACAAGCCGCTAGAACTAGTGATTATACTGCTTTTTTCTATATGGGTGAGTTGATTGAAATGGACAAAACAAAATCTATTTTTACAAAACCAACCAAAAAACAAACAGAAGACTATATTACTGGACGTTTTGGTTAATATCCTTTATTTAATAATTCCATTTAACAATATACAACATGGCATCGCAACTTGAAACAGAATTAAGCAAACTCAAAAATGCTATTATCAAAATAAGCAACCTTACCGAAAATCAAATTTTTGAAGTAATGGCGGTATTGCTTTCGCAACCCATTTCGGAAATAAAAAACGTTAAAAAAACCGAAAACAAAATAGACAAACTCGACCTGAAAATAGAAGATATTTGTCAAACGGTTTTTGCCCTTCAACAACCTGTGGCGTCAGATTTGCGTTTTATTATGTCGGCCATGTCTATCAGCAACGAAATTGAACGCATTGCCGATTTGGCTTTGAGTATCGTAAAATTATCCAAAAATATCAATCCAAAACACGATTTGATTACAAAATTTGATATAGAACCCATTGCCCGAGCAATAGAAAGCATTACCATCAAAACCAATATTTGTTTTCAAACCCTGAATGAAGCCAACATTGGCGAAATATTTATTTTGAACAATAGCATCAAAACCAAAACCAACGATGCTACTCAAAATATTGTTAGCGAAATGAAAAACAATTCCAAAATCATCGTTTCAGGAACCAATTTAATCCTAGCCCTCAAACACCTCGAACGCATTGGCGAACACTGTACCAATGTAGCAGAATCTGTTTATTTTATGATACATGCCACCTCTATCCGTCACGAAAAAAACATATAATTCGTATTGCCTCATCAAAAAAAAGCCCTCCAAACCAATGATGTTTTGAGGGCTTTTTTAAGCTGAAAGCGTGTTTAAAAATTATCTTTTTTTCAACATTAAACCAAATATATTTATAAAATAGTCCAAAGATGCGTAGTTATTTTT
>NZ_MUGT01000088.1:0-26564 GCF_002217205.1 Flavobacterium branchiophilum NBRC 15030 = ATCC 35035
GTAAATAACTCGATAAAAATATAAGTGTTCATTTTAATGATGAAAACCATGAAATAAAAGCTTTTTATGATGAAGAACGCATAATACAAGTGGTCAACAATTTATTATCTAATGCAATTAAATTTTGTTCGCCCACATTTGGAATGATTATCATCAGCATCAAAGAAAAAAAAGATCATATAGAAATACAAATATATAACAATGGAAAACCAATTAATCCAGAAGATTTTGAGGCCATTTTTGATAAATTTTATCAGGCTCGAAATCAAAATGTCAAAAAACCCATTGGAAGTGGGTTGGGTTTAGCCATTTGTAAACAAATTATTGAACATCATAAAGGAAAAATTTGGGCCGAAAACAATGAAACTGGAGGTGTTACTTTTTCATTTACATTGCCCAATTATATCACTTTAGAAAAAAATAAAACATGAAAAAAATATTAATCGTTGATGACGAACCCAACATCATCATGTCGCTTGAATATACTTTCAAAAAAAATAATTTTGAAGTATTTATTGCCAGAGATGGACAGGAAGCCTTAGATTTATTAGAAAATCAGCTTCCAGACCTCATCATTCTCGACATCATGATGCCTATGGTTGATGGATATGCAACATTGGAACAAATTAAAAAAAATAAAAGTTTAGAAAATTGCAAAGTCATATTTCTAACTGCCAAAAATAAAGAAAAAGATATTGAAAAAGGACTATCATTAGGTGCTAATTTATATATGCTTAAACCTTTTTCTATAAAAAAGTTAGTAGAACAAGTACAATTTCTATTAAATTAATAAACAAACAACAAAAATTAAAACAAAAAAATGAATTACAAAAATTTCTATTCTGAAAGTGTTGACAATCCAGAAATTTTTTGGAAAGTGCAATCGGACAATATTGAATGGTTTAACAAACCAAGCACTATTTTATCTAAAGACGACAATGGGTACCCCCTTTGGTTTGAAGATGGTGAACTGAATGTTTGTTATTTGGCCATCGACAAGCATATTCAAGACGGATATGGAGATCAAACTGCCATTATTTATGATTCACCCGTTACGCAAACCATCAAAAAATATACTTTTTCCGAAGTAAAATCTGAAGTTGCCAAACTTGCTGGCGGTTTACTTTCTTTAGGATTTAAAAAAGGAGATACTGCTGTTATATATATGCCAATGATTCCTCAAGCTGCTTTTGCTATGCTGGCTTGTGCAAGAATTGGGGTTACGCACTCTGTAGTTTTTGGAGGTTTTGCTCCACATGAATTGGCCGTTAGAATAGACGATTGCAAGCCTCGAGGCATCATTACTGCATCGTCTGGAATTGAAATCGAAAGACTAATTGCCTACAAACCTTTGGTGGACGAAGCAATTGAATTGGCATCTCACAAACCTAAAAAAGTAGTGATATTGAATAGAAAATTAGGAGCCAAAATTCCTTTCAAAAAATATGATGTTGATTATGATGCCTTGGTTTATGGCTCAGAAGAAACCCCTTGTGTACCCGTAGCGGCAAGCCATCCATTGTATGTATTATACACCTCTGGAACTACAGGAAAACCAAAAGGAATTGTAAGAGATACTGGTGGATATGCCACAGCTCTTAAATTTTCGATGGAAAAAATTTATAACTCAAAACCCGATGAAGTATTTTGGGCGGCCTCGGATGTAGGCTGGGTTGTGGGGCATAGCTATATTGTATATGGGCCATTAATTAATAGAAATACTACCATTATTTTTGAAGGAAAACCCATCAAAACTCCAGATGCTTCAACTTTTTGGAGAATCATCGAAGAGCATCAAGTAAGCACCATGTTTACGGCACCAACTGCTATTCGTGCCATCAAAAAAGAAGATCCTAATGGCGAATTTATCAAGAAATTTGATTTAAGTTCATTGAGAACCCAGTTTTTAGCTGGCGAACGATGTGATGTAGCCACTTTAGAATGGTACCAACAACACATTCCGGTTCCTGCTATTGACCATTGGTGGCAAACAGAATCTGGATGGCCCATGATTGCAAATTTAATGGGGGTTGAATATTTACCTATAAAACCAGGCTCTGTTGGAAAAGCTGTTCCTGGATATGACATTAGAATTTTTAGCGAAAGTGGCGACGAATTAGGTCCAAATCAAGAAGGATTTGTGGTCCTAAAACTGCCTTTGCCTCCTGGAGCTTTATTGGATTTATGGAAAGATAATGGCCGTTTTGTAGATGGTTATTTAAGTATTTTCCCTGGTTACTACTTCTCTGGCGATGGTGGATTTAAAGACGAAGAGGGGTATATTTATATTACAGGTCGTGTAGATGACGTGATAAACGTAGCGGGACACCGCCTTTCTACTGCCGATATGGAAGAGGCTGTGGCTGCTCATCCATCGGTTGCAGAGTGTGCTGTGATTGGTATAAACGACGAATTAAAAGGACAAAATCCGCTGGCTCTTGTAGTAACCAAACATGGCGAAGTTATCGAACATTTTCAATTAGAACAAGAAGTAGTAAAATTGGTACGAAACCAAATTGGGGCAGTTGCTTCGCTTCGCAATGTTGTAATTGTGGACAGATTGCCTAAAACACGATCTGGAAAAATATTGAGAAAACTCATGAGAGGCATTGCCGATGGCGAAAATGTTCAGGTACCTTCTACAATAGACGATCCTGCTATTATTGATGAAATAAAAGCAGTTTTACAAAAAAATAAAATTGGATTTTTCAAATAATACATTAATTTTACACATCAAATAAATATTTTAAAAATGAGTTACTATACAATTGATAATTTAGAACAATATTTCAAGCATTATAACAAATCTATTAGAGAACCAAGAAAATTTTGGGGCAAAATTGCCGAAGAAAACTTTACTTGGTACCAACAATGCGACAAAGTAATGGAATTTGATATGGCCGAAGCCAAAATCGAATGGTTTAAAGGTGCTAAAGTAAACATCGTAAAAAACTGTATTGACAGACATTTAGCCAAAAGAGGCGATAAAACTGCCATTATATTTGAACCAAACAATCCAGACGAAGCCGCTCAACACATTTCATACAACGAATTGTATGTAAAAGTATCTAAAATGGCCAATGTATTGCGTGAACAAGGCATCAAAAAAGGCGATAGAGTTTGTATTTATTTGCCAATGATTCCTGAATTAGCCGTATCTGTATTGGCTTGTGCCAGAATTGGAGCTATTCATTCTGTGGTATTTGCTGGATTTTCTTCTTCGGCAGTAGCATCAAGAATTATGGACAGCGAATGTAAAATGGTCATTACATCAGATGGTGGATACAGAGGCAACAAATCTATTGATTTGAAAGGTATTGTAGATGAAGCCCTAAACAGTTGTCCAAGTGTTGAAAAAGTATTGGTTTGCAAAAGAACCCATACTGCTGT
Organism: Flavobacterium branchiophilum NBRC 15030 = ATCC 35035; assembly: GCF_002217205.1. GTDB lineage: Bacteria > Bacteroidota > Bacteroidia > Flavobacteriales > Flavobacteriaceae > Flavobacterium > Flavobacterium branchiophilum. Next base: position 3,391 of record NZ_MUGT01000088.1, read on the forward strand.
AAACATGAAAGAAGGCAGAGACCAATGGGTAGAGCCACTTTTGGAAGCTGCAATGGACAATAACGTGGCCGAAATTATGGACGCAGAAGACCCATTGTTTATCCTTTATACCTCTGGTTCTACAGGAAAACCAAAAGGAATGGTACACACAACTGCTGGCTATATGGTTTATTCAGCATATACATTTAAAAATGTTTTCAAATATGAAGACGATGATATTTTTTGGTGTACTGCCGATATTGGATGGATTACAGGACACTCTTACATCCTTTACGGGCCATTGTTAAACGGAGCTACCACGGTAATTTTTGAAGGAGTACCTTCTTACCCTGATTTCAGCCGTTTTTGGGAAGTAATTGAAAAACACAAAGTTACACAATTTTATACTGCTCCAACTGCCATTCGTGCTTTAGCCAAAGAAAGTTTGGATTATGTACAAAAATTCCCTCTAGCATCCTTAAAAGTAATTGGATCTGTGGGCGAACCAATTAATGAAGAAGCTTGGCATTGGTACAACGACCATGTGGGTGGCAAAAAATGCCCTGTAGTGGACACTTGGTGGCAAACCGAAACAGGAGGTATTATGATTGCACCTTTGGCTTTTGTTACACCTACAAAACCTACTTATGCCTCGTTGCCGTTACCTGGTATTCAACCCGTATTGATGGACGAAAAACGTAATGAAATAGAAGGCAACCAAGTAACGGGTAGCTTGTGTATCAAATTCCCTTGGCCTGGAATTGCCCGTACTATTTGGGGCGACCACCAACGATATAAAGAAACCTATTTTAGTGCTTTTCCTGGCAAATATTTTACAGGTGATGGGGCTTTAAGAGATGAAGTGGGCTATTATAGAATCACTGGTCGTGTGGACGATGTCGTTATAGTATCAGGACACAACTTGGGTACTGCTCCTATCGAAGATGCCATCAACGAACATCCTGCAGTGGCCGAGTCTGCCATTGTTGGTTTCCCTCACGACATTAAAGGAAACGCCCTTTATGGTTATGTAATACTTAAAGAATCTGGCGAAAATAGAGACCGAGATAATTTGGCCAAAGAAATCAACCAACACGTGTCAGACCACATTGGTCCTATTGCCAAATTGGATAAAATTCAATTCGTTTCTGGATTACCAAAAACACGTTCTGGTAAAATCATGCGGAGAATATTGAGAAAAATTGCCGAAGGCGACTTCTCTAATTTTGGTGATATTACCACATTATTAAATCCTGAAATTGTAGATGAAATTAAAGACGGCAAACTTTAATCTTTTTTAAATCTTATTTTATGTTTTATTAAAAACCGATTTGTAAAATACAAATCGGTTTTTTTTTCATATTTACATATAAAATTTCATAACTTTTTAGGTTTGAATTATACCAAACACATGACTTACATATCATTTTTCAATACTGAACTAAGCACTCAAAATCCTTTTCAAAGTATCTTGCATGGCAATTCTGAATGAATCGTCTTGGGTTACTTTTTTGTATAAATCGAGTTCTAATTTTCGTTGTTGGGACATAACCTCATCGAATATTTTTCTAAATGCTATTTCTCTGTTTTGAACATCAGTATTTTCAGAATATTTTTCTAAATAATCGGGATGAGCTTTTATGCTTTTGGCTAATGTAACAAATTTTACTCTTTGTTCCTCTGGAGTTGCTTCCCAACCTTGAAACCATCGTTCGTTAAAACTATTGATAATTAAATCCAAAGGATCTTCTTCTTTGTCTGTTCCGTGTGCTCCTCTAGGATTTGGGTTTTGAGGATCCAATTCTGTTTCGGAATCATCTAAACCAATGCTGGAATTTAGTTTTACTCTTTCTAAACCATAGGTTGATAAATCGACTGAATTTAATAGTTCATCTAATAAATCAATACCCCCATCAACAATAATCATTTTTGGAATTAAGAATTTTAAAAACCAAAATAGTTTTTCCCAATTTACTATTTCATAAGGCAATATGGAAGCCATTTGACCATAAATCTTAACAAATTGCTTGGCTTTGATTTTGAAATCGGCTTTTTCATTGTCTTCTAATTCTAATTGAAAATTGAATCGGTCGGCAGCTACATCAATAATTGGACTCAGGAGTTGTGCATCTACTTTCTTGAAATATTTATCTACAAAATCTTCTACTTCTGACCATTCGTAAACACCAACATCGTCTAAAATGGCTTTTATTTCGTGTAAAACATTAACATCTGTAGCTTTGTTGAGCGAGGTGGCAGTATAAAATGGGTCAAATGCCTCTTTCATGTCTTCCGTAGAATTAAAGAAGTCCAATACAAATAAATCTTCTGTTTTCTTCCCTAATTTATCGGCTGCACGATTTAATCTTGATAAGGCTTGCACGGCTAAAACACCTTGCAATTTTTTATCCACATACATGGCTGTTAATTTGGGTTGATCAAAACCCGTGAGATATTTGTTAGCCACTACTAAAATTTTATAATCGTCGCTATCAAACTTTTCTTTAGTGTCTTTTTCTGCAAAACCATTGATGCTGTCTTCCGTATATTCGATACCATCTATTTTTTTCTTTCCAGAAAAAGCAATTACAGCTTTAAAAGGTGCTCCTTTTTCTTTTAGTATTTTTTGTATAGCAAAGAAATACTTTATAGCCGATTCAATACTTTGTGTAACCATCATGGCTTTCGCCTTGCCTTTTAGCTTTTTAGTATTGACAATCTTAGTAATAAAATGATCAACAGCAATATCTGCTTTAATTGCAATAGTTTGTTTATGTTGTTCCACAAAAGCACGTAGCTTTTTTTGGGCTTTATTCGTGTCAAATAAAGGGTTTTCTTCTATTGATTTTTCAATTTCATAATAGCTTTTGTAGGTAGTATAATTTGCCAAAACATCCAAAATAAAGCCTTCCTCAATGGCTTGTTTCATGGAATACAAATGGAACGGTTTGAATTTTCCGTCTTCTTGTAACTCCCCAAATTTTTCTAATGTATTTGATTTTGGTGTAGCTGTAAATGCCAAATAAGAGGCATTCTTACTCATTTTCCGAGAACGCATGATTTCCAAAATCTTATCTTGTGCGTCTTCTTCGTCTTCTTCAGCACTATTACTCCCCATAGCACGGTTCATATTATCGGCAGCAGTACCACTTTGACTACTATGCGCTTCATCTATGATTACTGCAAAACGTTTGTCGCTTAAATCGGCAATTCCATCTACAATAAATGGGAATTTTTGAATGGTGGTGATAATAATACGTTTCCCGCTTTCTAAATTTTCTTTGAGTTCTTTGGAAGAATAAGCTGGAGCGACTATGTTTTTTACTTCAGAAAATTCTTTGATGTTTTCTCTAAGTTGCTTGTCTAAAAGTCGTCTATCTGTAACCACAATAACAGAATCAAATAACGGATTGTTTATGCCTCTACTTCCTGGTGTAGTTTCACTTTCTGGATAGGTTTCTATCAATTGGTAGGCTGCCCAAGTGATGGAATTTGATTTGCCAGAACCCGCAGAATGTTGAATTAAATAGGTTTGTCCAACGCCATTTTTGCTGGCATCGGCAATTAGTTTTCGCACGACATTCATTTGGTGGTAACGTGGAAAAAACAAATTCTTTTTACTCAAAACATCGGTTTCTTTGCCATCAAAACGTACAAAATGCTGAATGATATTTGCCAAACTTTCACGAGTTAAAACCTCATCCCATAAGTAAGCCGTTTTGTGACCAAATGGATTGGGCGGATTGCCTTTGCCATAATTGTGTCCTAAATTGAATGGCAGGAAAAAAGTACTAGCACCATCTAATTTCGTTGTCATATACACTTCATCGGTATCCACAGCAAAATGCACTACACAACGACCAAAGTTTAATAAGGGTTGCGTTATATCTCTTTTTGTTTTGTATTGATTTTGACCATGCACTTTGGCGTTTTGCCCAGTCCAATGGTTTTTGAGTTCCATAGTAGCGATAGGCAAGCCATTTACAAAAACAACCATGTCAATTTCTTCACGAGGATTTAGCAATGAATACCTGATTTGCCTGGATACGCTGAACTCGTTATTATCGAAATTTGTTTTAGCAGCGGCACTACTACTTGCTAACGGCAAAACATACATCAATGTAAAATGAGCATCATCAACCTCCAAACCTTTGCGTAGTAAACGCAAAATGCCATACTTTTTGATCATTCTATCCAAACGGTCTAGAATTTTGAGTTTCCAGTCGCTTTGTTTTTGGATTTTATCCAGTTCCTCTTTTTGGGTCGTTTCTAAAAAATGCCAAAAACGCACCTCATCAATAGCATATTTAGCATTAAAATCAGAAGATTGCCCCATATAATAGCCTTTGCCAGAGCGGTATAGTTCTACTCGCTCATTAACGGTATTTGAACTATCGTTTTTTAATTCTTCAAGACAAGAACCTGTTAGTTTTTTTTCTATGGATGCTTCTAGGGCGGCTTCGTTGGTTTGTGTGGGCATGGTTTACATGTTTTTATATTTTGAGTGAGCTTTTTTTATGTCTTCATTTTGATCTGCATTTGACTTTTGCTCAATACTTATTAAATTTACAAAACCATTTAATTCATTGAAATAAACCCTTAAAGCAACTGGAGTATAAACCCTTAATTCCATTATTTTATATTGAAAATTTGGCTGAGTAACATCCTTAATTATTTTTGTGTCTGGACTAAAAGGCGAAACTAAGTTTCTCTCTTTGGCTTTTATGAAATAATCAATAATAGACTTTTGCACATCAACACTTAAATCTTTAAATTCTTTTTCAAAACTTGAATAAAATTTATAATTAGGTACAATTTCTTTTAATTTATCAATAATACTGAGATAATGATATATCCAATTTTTGTAATCGTCGTTATTGCTGATTTGCTTAATTGTAACAATTTCATTTGTTGAAAAATCAATTCCTAAAAAACCATTAACCTCATTACCACAAAATTCTTTTGCTGACTCTTCACAATTAATATATTTTTCAGAAGTAGAAAGTTGTTCAATGAAAATAACCGCGAGTTGTTCAATTTGTCCATAACTTTCAAAAAGTTTTGCATAGTTTTTTAATTCATAAACCGATGAATGTTTTCTAAAGTGATGAAATTCTTTTTTCTCAATAGAATTAAGTGAATACATTCCATCTAGGAATAAATCAAATCTTTCCAATTCAATTGCTTCATTTAACAAAAAAAAATTACTCATCCCTTTCTAATTTTAAAAAGTTGTGCAAAATCAATTTGTGTTTGGTCAAAAAAACCTTTTGGCCAACTAGATAGCTCTCCTTTTTCATTTATTGAAATTGACTCTATTTTAGGTTGTTTATTATTTTCTTGGCTAAAATAGTTAATTGTAACCAAATCTTTGTCAATTTCTTTTAAAGCTGTTGCTATTTGAACACCATTAACAAAATGATCACTATGTGTTTCTACAATAACATTAACACCGGAATTTGCCACCATAGCGAGAAACCCTCCGATTATTGATTGTGCAGAAGGGTGAAGATGTGCCTCAGGATTTTCTACAATCATGAAACTACCCTTTTTTGCAATTAGTCCTGTTACTAATATTGGTAATACATAACTTATACCAAAACCAATATTAGTAGCGATAGTTGGGTCTCCTTTTGTATAATAATTATCTACTTTTACTTGTGCAGAATGTGTATCAGGACTATATGAAGCTGTTACAGAAACACCTGGCATAAGTTCGTTTAGCCAAGCGTTTACTTGTTGTTCTAATCTAGGACTTTTAGAGTTACTGTTTTTTCTACTTTCCTCAATTTCAAAAGTATAATTAGAACTAGTATCAGAGATCAATTGAGCAACATATTCACCTTGTAAACCAGCATTAGGGAAATCATAAAATTTTATACTTTGACTTATCCTTGGTCCAATTCGTTCTGCATTTAAATAATAAAACTCTTGTTTAAATATTGATTCATTCTCTTTTATTGTGTTTTTTACTTCAATTGGTTTTAGGTGCAAATTTATGTTATCATCAATCTCATAAACTACTTGAAAATATTCATCAGGATAATTGAAAGTTATTGCTATAAATTCGGGAGAAGTTTTTCGAGGAGTTACTAGAAAACTATTTCCTAATGAAAGGCAATAAGCACCATTTAGTTCAACATTCAATCCATTCGTTTCATAGTATGAATACTTGCCCTCATTCCATTTGGCACAATGTTCTATAGTTCTTCTTAAAAATAAAAGAGCTTGGATAACGGTGCTTTTACCATTTCCATTAGCACCTGCAAGAATCGTTAATCCATTGATTGGAATTGTTTTATGAGTAAAACATTTAAAATTTTCAATTTCTAGATTTAGCATGATTAATACTTTAAATTTTCATTTATTAATTTTCCAATTTCCTCAAATACATATTGTAAATTTGCCTTTCCATTAGTTCCGTAAGACAAATAATTTAATAACTTTAAATCTTCTCCAATTTTTATTGCTAATGGTTTAAGAAGTGCTAATTCAGAATTATTTTCTTTTACTCTATTTGGTTCATATTTTGACAACAAAACAGATAAACAAACAAAAAGTGCCTTATTTAATAGTTGTTTGTATGCGTTAGGTTCAAGGTCTTTAATCATTATTTTTCTGAAAGCATGCTTTCTACCAAACAAATATTCTGCATTTTGCATTGCATTTGAAAACGAATTCACATAATCTTCGCTGTCTTCATTTGATATTTTTACAAGTCTTTCAGTCATATCGTCTAAAGATGAGTCCATATAACCATTGTAATTATTTAACTCAATATCTTTAGAAAACAAAATAAAACGCAGTGCTATTTCTTGGTCATCCATTCTAGTAGGTTTTATACTGCCATCTGTTGCACTTTTAAATTCAGATAAACTAACCATATTTTTTAATGTTTCTCTTAAAGATTTGCTTGCTAGACAATTTCTTATTTCTTGGTTATTAAGTGGTTTTCCACGCGTATTAATTCTTCTAAAAATATCATATTTAACTTTAGCAGGAGAAGATGGGTCAATAACATTTACAGAAAACTGAGTCATATTGAACCATCTAAAATATTTTGCATCAATTCCTTTTTTCTCATTAGGTGTTCCATCTTTATTTTTATCAGAATAATATCTTCCATTACATGTTTCTCCTAAATACTGCAATCCTTTTAAAGGGAATTTGTTATCCATAAAATCTTTTATGGTTGATAACCTTTGTAATCCATCAACGACAGTTATTCTACCTTCTTCATCTTCTGCTAAATAAAACATTGGAAGTGGAATTCTTAACAATATGGATTCAATTAGCCTAGATTTTTGATGGCTATCCCAAACAAAATTTCTTTGAAAATCTGGTGTAAAATCTATATCTTCGTTATCTATCATTTCTGCAATTAATTTTACATTGAATTGCTTTTGATGCACTTTAATTTTATCTGGATCATAAGGGCTTGCCTCTTCCGTTAAGGTTGATTCTGTATTTTCAGTACCAGATTGTTCCGCCTCAATAACTTCTAATACTAGCTGATCAAGTTTTATTTTTAAAATTTCTTCAGAATCAGATATTTCTTCATTTCTATTAATAATTTTGAATGAATTATTTAATAATTCTACAGTCATCCAACTATTGTTTTTATCATCAATTAATTCGTAGATGTTTATTTTATCTCCTATTTCAGATTTCTTTATTGGTGATAAAAAAACATCTTCATTATTATTTATTTTTAATTCTAATGACATTGTTTATTTTTTATATATTTTTTTTTGCAAAAATACATTTTTTTTAATTCTATTCCAATTACTTAACAAACTTTCACCTTCCCACTCACAACCCCATCTATCAAACTCATTTTATACTCTTTCAACCTATCAATCTCTTGCTCTTTTAACGAAATGGCGGTGGCGATTTTGGTTGTAGAATTATCTAAATGTCCTACTACTTCTATTTGTTCATTTTTTGGCGGAACTAAAACTGATAATTCTTTTAAAATAGATTGAGTTATGCTGTAAACTTTTACACCTTTTACTTTTGCTTGTATTTGACTTCTGAAAACAAGTGATTCAAATTCATAAGCAATAAATCTAGAAACAATTTCTTCATTTGGTCTCGCAATTACAGTATGATATCCTGCAAATACTTGCTTATTACTATTTAAATAAGTGAAATTTCCAGAACCTTGTAAATCTTCAGAAGTATCCGCAAATACAAAATCACCTTTATTTATTAATGAACTTGAATTATTTTTTAAGTAATCAGGATGAACACATTTCAATTTATGTATTTCCGGATTTACTTCAAACCTAAATTTTGAGTGTATTTCTCCATAATTAACACAGAATATACCTTCGTCTGTTAAATTTTCTTTAGTTATTGTTAATCCTTTTCCGAGTTTAAAAGTATTTCTAAACCTCTTCACCTCCCAACCCTCCGGTATCTCACCAATCCATTCTACACCACTATTTTTCAACTTTACTTTATCATCTAAACCTCTAGTAACGGCTTTGTGAATCAATATTTGCCTACGTTCTTTGAGCAGGTCTATTTGTTGTTGCTTGATGGCAATGGCTTGGTCTATTTTGGTGGTTTTGTCGTCAAGGAAATGGGCTATGGCGGTTTGTTCTGAAATTGGTGGAATTCCAACCATTATTGATTTCATTTCATCATAACGAGTAGTCCATAAATCAGCAACGATTCCGTGTCCCATTCTGTAAAATTCTTCTACAAAATTATATCCTCTTAATAGATAATTGCAATAAGTGCTATTAATATTTATTGGTTCAATTACTATGTAAATTAAAGAAACTGAGCCATCTCTGTCAGAAATACCACTTGAGGCTTTTCGATCGGAACGGCTATTAATCACAAAATCACCTTTTTTAACTAGCTTTCTATTATCACCATCATTACTTTTAGCTGCACTGGCTAATTGAGGAAAAACTCCATTCTTTGTAACTGACAAAGGTTCGAAATCTTTATCCGAAACTTTGCTTTTTCTTTCTAAAAATCTTGTACCTAATCGAGTTAATTCCCAATGCTCAGGAATTTCTCCTAACCATTCCACACCGCAGTTTTTGTAGTTGTTGTATTTTTTCATTATATGTTTTTTTATCTCATCGGGATGAATCCCGAAGTTATGATATCGGTCGTCCCTATGGGACTTTGATAGCTTGTTTCTCTTTAACTTCATCGGGATGAATCCCGAAGTTATAATATCTGTCGTCCCTATGGGACTTTGTAATCCTTGTGATAACCCCAAAAGTCCCAGCGGGACGACCGATATAATCGCCTTGGGTTTCAACCCAAGGATTAAAAATATTAAAAATATTAAAAAAAATCATATCAAATCCTCAAAATAATAAGCTTCATCATATTCCACTTCAAATGCTTTTAATAATTTGGTGTATTCTTCTTTAAATGTTTCCTTTTGATGGTGAGTTTCTTGGTTGGCTATGTAGTTATAAACATTATCTGTATGAGATTTACTATAACTAAAAGTTCCAAATCCTCTCTGCCATTCAAATCTATTGAGAATCAATTTACTTTCGTTAACCCATTTAGATGATTTTGCTTTTACGCTCTGCATTACATCTGAAATAGATAGCTTTGGTTGCAAAATAAAAAAACAATGTACATGATCTTCAACACCGTTTACAATGATAGTTTTGCATCCCGTTTCGTTAATTAAATTTCCTATGACAGCCATCAAATTTTGTCGCCATGACTTATCAATAAGCGCATTTCGATATTTTACAGCAAATACTGCTTGAATATAAAGTTGTGAATAGGTGTTTGGCATCTTGTTAAATTAATTTAGTTTTTAAATTCATTATCCTCTTCATTGTCCCATATTTCTCTATAATAGTTAACATAATCAACTGTTGCTTGTGGATTTATATCCCAATAATAACGACACAGTTTTTTGTATAAAAATAAAACTTCATCATTGCAAGCGTGGTCAAGCAAACAATCTAAAAGGTGTTGAATCCTAATATCATCACTTACTCCGGCAGAAATTAGTGTTTCAACTTGCGGTTTATACTCATAATAAGCCTTGTGATGAATCAGTGCAATTTGTTCCACCAAAGGTTTTATGTTCTCTAAAAATTTATTAGTATTTTCTTCTTCTAGCATTTTTTTAAGAATTCAGTTAATAATTTAAAATTTCAGCTATCAATCCATCACTTTCTTTTTCCAATGCTAATATATCAGCTGTTACTGCTTCAATGCTTCGCAAGGGTTTGTGTTGGTAAAAATATTTATTAAAGCTAATTTCATAACCAATTTTAGTAGCATCGAGGTTAATCCAAGCTTCGGCTACATGTGGTTTTACTTCTCGTAAAAAGTAGATATGAATGTCATCTTTGAGCGGTACATTTTCGGTGTCACGCAAATCACTTTCGGTTTCGTAGGTGATGTATTCATGTTTGTTATCAGTAGAATAATAACCAAAATCTGCCAATTCAAATCTTGTACAATTCAAATGAATTAGAAGTTTTTCTAGTTTGTCGCCAGTTAGTTTTACCGTGCTTTTAACTACTTTTTCGGCATCGGCATCGTACCAACTTACAGCATTGAGGATTGCATTTTTTTCAGATGCAGAAAGTTTCAGTTTTTGGGCTTTTATAACTTCATCAACCTTGTCTTTGAAGGTATTAAAATCAGTAAATAAATCGGTTCCAATTTCGTTAAGAAGTACTTGTGCATTTTCTAATAAAAACAATTGTTTGTTCCAAAGTGTTTCACTGCAAAGGGCTTTTAACTGTTTGGTATTGAGGTTTAATTCTTGTTTTTCAGCCCAATCAGTCAGATCTTTTTCGTGTTTTGTAATTTCGGTATATACTTTTTCGCCATACATTTCATAAGCATACACCATGGCTTCTTTCAAGGTTTTGTCAAAACGCAATTCAGCTATTTTTTCTGTTGTAAATTGTGCGTTCAATCGTTTTGGACGTTCAATGGTTACTTTATGATAGCCAAAGTCAGTATTATCAAAAACTTTTGAAGCGATACTGTCATCAGAAGATCGTTCAACGGCTTTTAAATCGGTATAGGTTTTTACAATTTCAGTAATATGTTCGGGAGCAAATTCACAGTTTTTATTTCCTAAATTTTTACGGAGTTTTCTATACAATTGTCCTGCATCAATGAGTTGTACTTTGCCTTTTCGGTTAGTCGTTTTGTTGTTGCTTAAAACCCAAATGTAGGTGGTAATTCCTGTATTGTAAAATAAATTGTTCGGCATTTGCACGATGGCTTCCAACCAATCGTTTTCTATAATATACCTACGGATATTACTTTCTCCACCACCTGCATCACCAGTAAACAAACTACTTCCGTTATGAACTGAAGCAATACGTGTTCCTGATGGACTTTGTGAAAGTGGTTTCATCTTGCTCACCATTTCCATCAAAAATAACAATTGTCCATCTGAAGAACGTGGAATAGCATCAGCATCTTCTAAAACATCCCAATAATTCTTTAATTGAATTTGAAAGCGTGTGTCAATAACATCTTTCCCATCTTTGATGTATTTTTGCTCACTCGCCCACGATTTTCCATACGGCGGATTAGATAGCATAAAGTCAAAAGTAGTACCCGCAAATTCATCAGTAGAAAGTGTAGAACCCACACGAATATTTTCAGGATTATTTCCTTTAATCATCATATCCGATTTGCATATCGCATAAGTTTCATCATTGATTTCCTTACCATACAAATACACATCGGAATTTATAGCTCTTATTTCGCCTTCTTCATCTTTGATGAAATTTTGTGCTTCTGTCAACATGCCGCCGCTACCACAAGCTGGATCATAAATGGTCATTACAGGTGGTAAATTGTTTTTGATTGGGTCAAAAATAATATGGGTCATCAAGTCGATTACTTCACGAGGTGTAAAGTGTTCTCCAGCTTCTTCATTATTATCTTCATTAAACTTTCTGATTAATTCTTCAAAAACATAGCCCATTCCTAAATTAGAAAGTGCATGTAATTTTCTTCCATTGCTATCGTTTTTATCGAAAGGCGTTAGATTAATATCAGGCGAAGTAAATTTTTCTAAAACATCTAATAACACATCTTTGGAAGCCATGTGTCTTATTTGGCTTCGCAATTTGAATTTTTCAATGATTTCTTTTACGTTGGTACTAAAACCATTCAAATAATCTTCAAAATTAGCTTGTAGCAATTGTTGACTATTGGTTGCGGTGTCGTGTAAACGTTGTAAAGTCCATTCACTTGTATTATAGAACACATAACCTGAAGCAGCACACATTCCGTTTTCTTCCCATTCTGTTAATCCTGCTTCATCTCTTTGAAAAGCTAACTCTTCCATGACGGCATCTTTAGTAGGTTCTAGTAAAGCATCTAATCTTCTTAAAACCACCATTGGCAAAATTACATCACGATATTTTCCACGAACGTAAATATCTCGCAAACAGTCGTCTGCAATTGACCAAATAAAAGAAACTAATTTATTGTGTACGGATTGATTCATTTGTTTTTATTATTGATTCAAAAATGTAAAAATACAAAAAAAAAATAGCTTATAAAAACCTAATTATTTTAAAAAAACAATTTCTAATACTATTGTAGTACATATAATTCAAAAATAATTATTATTTATAAGGTTTTATTACACTCCATAACGAATTTTTTAAATTGACACCAAATGATACTAAATTGAACATATCTTATAATAGGTTTCAGAGCAGCTTATGATTTTAGGATTTCATTTCCGTAAAGGTGAAAATTGTTTCGTAGTAGGTAAATATTTTTTTTATTCATTATTATAAATAAATCACTAAAAATAAGTGTAATAAAATACAAGAACAATAAAATTACCTTAAATAAAAAAAGCAACTACCTAATAATAAGATAGTTGCTTTTAAATTTGCGGAGAAAGAGGGATTCGAACCCCCGGACCTGTTACAGTCAACAGTTTTCAAGACTGCCGCAATCGACCACTCTGCCATTTCTCCAATATGATTCGCTTTACTTCCGTATTGCGAGTGCAAATATAAGACCTTTTTTTGATTTTCAAAAACTTTTTAGCAAAAAAAATATTTTTTTTTACAATTATTTTATAAGTTACTTTAAATGAAATTGTTATAAAAAAATATTTTTTTTAATACGAAATATATTCTGATATTTCTAATCCATATCCTATCATCCCTACTCGCTTGGTTTGTTCGGTATTGGTTATCAATCGAATGTTTGTAAGGTCTAAATCATGTAATATTTGAGCTCCAATGCCAAAATCTTTTTTATCCATCTTGAGTTGAGGTGCATGATATACCCCAGAGGCTTGCAAAACTTTAAGTTCTGTTAATCGATGCAATAAATCCGACGACTGAATTTCTTGGTTGATAAATAATACGGCTCCTTTTCCTGTTTGATTAATTAATTGAAATACATGATCTAATTTTTTATCGGCATCATTGGTCAAAGTACCTAAAATGTCTGTATTTACGGCAGTAGAGTTAATTCTGGTCAAAATAGGGTCGCCTATATTCCAAGTCCCTTTTGTCAAGGCCAAATGCACTTGTTGATTGGTGGTTTGTTTATAGGCTCTTAATCGGAATACACCAAATTTTGTAGTTATTTCAAAATCTTCTTTTTTTACAATTAAGCTATCGTGCAACATTCTATAAGCCACCAAATCTTCGATAGATACCAATTTCAAATGAAATTTTTTGGCTACCTCTACCAATTGTGGTAGTCGTGCCATTGTACCGTCTTCGTTCATGATTTCTACAATTACACCTGCAGGTTTCAATCCTGCTAGTCTTGCAAAATCAATTGCAGCTTCGGTGTGTCCTGTTCGTCTTAAAACACCACCTTGTTTGGCAACTAATGGAAATATATGACCAGGTCTGGCCAAATCGGCAGGTTTTGTATTTGAATTAACCAAAGAAAGAATGGTTTTGGCTCTATCTGCAGCAGATATACCTGTAGTTACTCCATGCCCTTTCAAATCTATCGAAACCGTAAAGGCAGTTTCCATGTGGTCGGTGTTGTGAGCTACCATGGGTTTTAAATCCAATTCTTTACACCTACTTTCAGTTAAGGGGGCACATATCAAACCTCGTCCGTGAGTAGCCATAAAATTAATCATTTCGGGCGTTACTTTTTCGGCGGCTGCCAAAAAATCGCCTTCGTTTTCTCGATCTTCATCGTCCACTACTATGATAATTTCTCCTTGTCTAATGGCCTCAATGGCCTCTTCGATGGTATTGAGTTGAATGTTTGATTCAGACATTTTTTTGTTTTTTTGATGGTATTATTTTTTTGAAAAAATTTGAAATAAAACTTAATTTATTAAAAATCTTGATTTCTCCCATATCATTCGTAGCCTTATAGGTCAGAAAAATAGCTAATGGCAACAGTACCATTGTGGACATCCAAGTGCCTAAAAATGGGGTCATGCCGTTTTCTTCGGCTACTTTTTTGCCAAAAGTATTTATAAAATGGAAAATGATAAATATTAAAACTGCAAATACTATTGGCAAGCCTAATCCGCCTTTTCGGATAATTGCACCCAATGGAGCTCCTATAAAAAACATCAAAATACATGAAAACGAAATCACAAATTTGACGTATAATGAAATCAAATGGCTGTTAATATTGCGTTGTTTGTATTCTAAATCGTTTTTTGAACTATCAATAGAAAAATTGATGCTTGTCAGATTATTTAAAGCTATTTTTACAATTTCTGCTTGTTCTGTTGGGCTAAAGTTATCTAAAATGGCTTTTTTTTCAGATGTTACCAAAGGATTTGTTTTAGACAAAAATACAATTCCTGTACGTTGGTATATATTATCTGTAAATGAGATTACATCTTTTTTATAGTTTTGATTTAATGAATCAAGTGTGTACTTTAATTCGCTAACATTGAGCATGTTATCTGAATTTACCACACTTTCATCATTCAAATTGACATTATCAAGTTTGGTCAAATCAATGTTGATAACATCAGTTTTAAAACTGGCTTTTGCAAATGGAACTTTGTTTCGGTCTTCGTATTTTGTAGGAACAATGTCTTCATAATAATATCCATCATGTAATTCTAGTTTGAGCAAGTTAGATTTTTCATTGCTCACTAAAATGCCATCTTTTGCTTTAATTACCACTCGCAATCCTTCGCCATTGGCTGATTTTTGATGTATCGTTACCCCTTTTAAAATATTGCCATCTTTGCCTAATTTTTTTTCAACCTTAATGGTATAGAGCCCAATATTGCTAAATTGACCTTCGGCAATGGCTAAGGCTGGTTTTTTTTGAGCTATATTTTTCCTAAAATTCACAAATTTAAAATCTGCATAAGGTATGATATTATTGGCAAAAAAAAAGGTGGCAATTGTCAATAATAGTATAAAAAAGGTACTGCTATATAAGGCTCTTTTCAAAGAAATACCAGAGGATTTCATGGCTGCTAGTTCATAATTTTCGGACAAATCTCCAAAAGTCATGATAGATGCCAACAAAACCGAAAGTGGCAAGGCTAAAGGTACAAGACTAGGCATTTTAAGAAGTAAAAACTTAATAATCAATCCGGTATCTAAATCTTTTCCTGCTAAATCAGCTATAAAAAGCCAAACGGTTTGGAGTATAAAAATTAAGATTAATATAGCAAATACTGTAAAAAAAGTAAATGCAAATGTTTTTAATATGTATTTATCTAATATTTTCACGCTTGTGTTTAGTCAATTTTGTTTATATAGTAATTTTTATATTTACTAGCCACAAAGGTAAATTGATTTTTTGATAATGGTTGATTTGTTTTGAAAGAATTAACAGTTAATGTGGTTTTGGTGCCATTTTTTCCAACTTCGATCAAATTATAGATGTTTTTAGTTTGGATGTCTATGCCCAATAATATTTCTTTTCTATGGTCTTTTGGATTGTTAGCGTTCAATTTAATATACTGTATTTTGCGTCCTTTTACATTTTGAACAATATCCCAGGTGTATTTGTAACCCGTATTAAAAAAAGTTAACATTTTTGAAGGAGTAATGGCATTGTCTTCTTTTTCGTTTACTTTCGAAATTGTTACTTCTTCGTCTTCTGGATTGATGGTATAACTTTTTGATCCATCAAATATTTTGGTTACTCCCATAAGATTCAATACATATTGATTGCCTTGCATCATAACAGTGCCTTTGCTTTCTTGATTGATGTTTTCTTTTTGATTATTCAACACATATTTAAAATCAATAACAATATTTTTATACGTTTTGATTTTTGAGGTAACTTGATCTAAAAGTTCTTTTGCTTTTTTGTCTTGAGCCTGAGCTGCAAAACTACATACTGTTAATAAAAAAACAGAAATGATTTTTTTCATTTTTAATTAATTTTGTTCGTTTTTAAAAAATTCATCTAATGCGGTCATGTCCAAAATATTTACAGATCGTGCTTTACTACCTTCAAAAGGGCCCACTATTCCAGCAGCTTCTAGCTGATCTATCAATCGTCCGGCTCTGTTATAACCTAGCTTTAATTTTCTTTGCAATAATGATGCCGAACCTTGTTGCGAGGTAACAATTATTTCGGCTGCTTCTCTAAACATCGAATCTCGTTCTGATATATCAAACTCTAATTTTGAGGCTCCTTCTTCGCCAACAAATTCTGGCAGCAAATAGGCATCTGGATATGCTTTTTGAGCCCCTATATATTCAGTGATTTTTTCTACTTCGGGTGTGTCTATAAAGGCACATTGCACTCGCACTACATCGTTACCATTGGTATATAACAAATCTCCTCTACCAATTAACTGGTCGGCTCCTTGGGTATCTAAAATAGTTCGAGAATCAATTTTTGACGATACTCTAAAAGCAATTCGAGCAGGAAAATTGGCTTTAATCAATCCCGTAATGACATTTACCGATGGTCTTTGTGTTGCAATAATCAAGTGAATCCCAATGGCACGTGCCAATTGAGCCAATCTGGCAATGGGCACCTCAACTTCTTTGCCCGCCGTCATGATCAAATCGGCAAATTCATCAACTACCAATACGATATAAGGCAAAAACTGGTGTCCTGCTTCTGGATTCAACTTCCGAGCTTTAAATTTGTCATTATATTCCTTAATATTTCGTACCATGGCATCTTTCAATAACAAATAACGGTTGTCCATTTCCACACAAAGTGAGTTCAATGTAGCCACAACTTTGGCATTATCTGTTATTATAGCTTCCTCTGTATCAGGGAGTTTGGCCAAATAATGTCGCTCTATCTTACTAAATAAAGTTAATTCAACTTTCTTTGGATCTACCAACACAAATTTGACTTCTGCTGGATGTTTTTTATACAACAACGACGTTAATACCGCATTTAAACCAACAGATTTTCCCTGTCCTGTAGCTCCTGCCATCAATAAGTGAGGCATTTTTGCTAAATCTACAACAAATGTTTCGTTTGAAATTGTTTTGCCTAATGCAATAGGCAATTCCATTTCGGCTTCCTGAAATTTTGCAGAACCAATAACACTTCGCATCGATACTACCGATGGATTCTTGTTTGGCACTTCAATTCCAATTGTACCTTTTCCAGGCATTGGGGCTATGATACGAATACCTAGTGCAGCTAAAGAAAGTGCTATATCATCTTCCAAACTTTTTATTTTTGAAATACGGATACCCGCTTCAGGTACAATTTCATATAACGTTACAGAAGGGCCAACGGTTGCCTTTATTTGTGCAATTTCAATTTTATAATTGCGAAGGGTTTCTACAATTTTATTTTTGTTTTCTTCTAATTCTTGTTGATTGATTGTTATACCGCCTGATGAATGTTCTTTCAACAAATCTAAATTTGGAAATTTAAAATTGGATAATTCTAAAGTAGGATCAAATAATCCAAAGTCGGCCACTAGTTTTGAGGCCAAATTCTCTTCAATTATGGTTTCCTCTGCCACCTTTTCAATCAAAAATTCTTCTTCAACAGGAATATTAATTTCTAACTCTGAATTGGTTATTTCGAGTTTTGTTTGTTTGTTTGCCCCAATTGTCAAATCTGATGGATTTAAAATGGTGGGTTTCAAATCGTCTTTATTGATTTCAAATTGCGATTTTTTGGAGGCAAAATTGTCTGACTCATCCAAATCATCTACTGCAAATTCTTCTAAATTATATTTGCCTGAAGTACTCGTTTCAGCTTGAGACTGATTGATTTCATTGGCAATAGACGTTTTTTGTTGGGTAATAAATGAAGTGATTTTTTCTGGCGAAATTTTCAATTTCAATACAAGATATAGTAAAATGGTAAATAGTAAAACAAAAAAAGTACCCGTTTTTCCAATAAAATCTTGCAATATCATGTTCATTTCATAACCAACTGCGCCTCCTAGTTCTGGTAATGAAGCCGCAAAAAAACCCAAAACAATCGACAAAATAATGATGGCAAAAATGTCCCAAAACCATACGTTTTTTAATTTTTTGAGTGGAATATCTAAAAATAAAAACGCACCCGTTGTAAATAAAAGTTTAACAAATATAAATGATGCTATGCCAAAACCTTTAAAAATAAACAAATCTGCGATAAAGGCACCTAGTTTACCAATCCAATTTTCAACGGCTGCGTTTCTATCTGATACCAAGGCTACAGCACTTTGATCAGCTTGTCCATTTATAAAAAAAGACACAAAAGCAATACCCAACGCTATCGACAGCAATACTAAAAAACTACCCCATAACATTTTTTTTTGTCGGGGTGAGGTTTGTATTGGTGTAGCATTTTCGTTGTTGGAATTTTTTTTATTTGCTTTTTTTGCCATTATTTACTTTTTTTAACTCTTATAAGAACCTTGGAACATAGATAAACATGCCTATGGCTATGGCTGTCATAGCTGCAAAAAATACAGCACCCGCAGCAATATCTTTGATAAATCCAATTCGGCTATGAAACTCTGGATGAATAAAATCGGCTATTTTTTCAACGGCCGTATTAAGTCCTTCTATGCTCAACACCAATCCAATAGCCATCGTTTGAAACATCCATTCTGTTTTGGAAATGTCAAAATAAAAGCCTGCAAGTGTCATAACAATTCCTATTGAAAATTGCGACATTACACTGTGTTCGGTTGTAATTAACTTGAACATACCTACAAAGGCATATTTGATACTTTTTAACCTTCCCGTAAAAAAAGTATTATCTTTTTTAAACTCCATTGCTTAAAGAACTTTTAAAGCAGCTTCATAATTGGGTTCGTTTGCTATTTCTGGAACTTGTTCTGTATATACAATTGTTCCTTTTTCGTCTATAACAATTACTACTCTGGAATGTAATCCTGCTAATGGACCATCTACAATTTCTAAACCATAATTTTTTCCAAAATCACCATTTTTAAAATCAGATAAATTGTGCACGTTTTCTAACCCCTCCGCACCACAAAAACGTTTTTGGGCAAAAGGCAAATCTCTAGAAATACACAATACTTTTGTATTTTCCAATTGACTGGCTTGTGCATTAAATTTTCTAACTGATGTGGCACAAGTTCCCGTATCGATACTAGGAAAGATATTTAAAACCAGTTTTTGACCTTCAAAATTAGACAAACTTACCTCTGATAAATCATTGCTAATTAGTTTAAAATCAATTGCTTTTGAACCTACTGTTGGCAAATTGCCATTTATATTAATAAGATTTCCTCCAAGTGTAATTGTAGCCATAATGTATATTTTTTAGTTTGCAAAAATAATCATTTTAGGTTTATAATTTTCAAGCACAAAATTTCTTTTTCAACAATTATTAATTTATGGAATAATCAAGCAAAAAAAAAGAGCTATCAAATTGGTTTTGATAGCTCTTTGCAATACAATTTAGTTTCTAATCACTTCTATTTGAATACCTTTTGCAGTAACAACCTCTAAAGCTTTAGAATAATTGAGCAAAAAATCAATGGTTTTTTTTGGTGGTTTCATTTCTTTTGCCACAACTTTTTTGGGTGTGTAAAGTTTTGCCATTTAGCGTTTATTTTAGTTTTTATACTAACGCTAATGTTTTGAAAATATTGTTAGTTTGTCAAAATTATTTGTTTTTCTTCCATAATTTTTCTAATTTTCAAAATGGCATAACGCATTCTGCCCAATGCTGTATTGATACTAACACCTGTATGGTCTGATATTTCTTGAAAACTCATATCTTGATAGTAGCGAAGCAGCAAAACTTCCTTTTGATCCTCGGGCAATTCTTGAATTATTTTTCTTAAATCAACATCAATTTGCTCTTTAATCATTTCATTTTCAACATTTAAGGCACTGTCTGTAATTAGATTAAATATTTGAAATTCATCTGTTTCTCTGGACAAAGGCATTTTTTTGTTGTGTCTGAAATAATCAATCACTAAATTATGTGCAATCCGCATGACCCAAGGCAAAAATTTGCCTTCTTCATTATACGTTTTTGATTTTAAAGTTTTGATTACTTTTACAAAAGTATCCTGAAAAACATCATCGCAAACTGTTCTATCTGGAATTTTTGAATAGATAAATCCATAAATGCGGGATTGGTGTCGTTCAATTAATGTAGCCAAGGCTTGCTCATTACCAGCTACATAATTTTTTATCAATAAAGCATCGGAGGTTTGATTAATTGCCATAACATTACTTTTTTTAATTAATATTAAAATTTTAAGAAATTTTCTATAAAATAAAGTAATGTTTTGCTATAGGCTTTTAGTGGTTTTATTATGGTGTAAAGATTATAAAATTTATTTTGATTTTCCAAATTTTAAGTTAAAATTAACTTAAAAAATATAATAAAATGGTTTTTTATAAATAATTTGACTAATTTTTGTGTTTATTTTTTTTATTTTTCTTAAAAAAAAGGCTTGAAAGCAACTTTTTTGTCAATTTGAAAAAAGTTGATTCAAGCCAATTTAAACCAAAAAACTAAAAAAATACGATTATTTGTCTTTTTTGCTATCCATCATTTCCATCAATTTCATGCCTAAAAGACCAGATATGGAGCCATCAGCACCATTGGCACCCGAAATTAATACATCAGGAATAACTTTTATGTTGCCTTTGCCAATTTCTTCTGTGATTTTATATTTTGTAAAATTGTCGCCACCCATAGCCGCTACTTGCAATTGATATGATTCTGCGGTAGATTTACCAATAGCCATAATTTTTTCGGCTTCGGCTAGTCCTGTTTTAGATATTTTTTCGGCCTCGGCGCTGGCATTCAATCGGGTGGCTTCGGCTTGTGCCCCTGCTCTAGCTTTTGTAGCTTCGGCTTCGGCATTGGCCCGCATTTTTGTGGCTTCGGCTTCGGCATTAACGTTTAATTTCAAACTGGTGGCATCACCTTCGGCTTTTTTTACAGTGGCATCGGCAGTACGTTGTGCAATTTCAACACTTTGAGATGCTTTTACAATTTCTCTTTGCATATCGGCAATGGCGGTTTCTTTTTCTACACCTTGCCGTTGTTCTTGAGCCATTTTTTGTGTTTGATAGGTTTTTTGCTCTTCTTCTGCAATTTTTCTATCGGTTAATGTTTTCATTAACGATTCTGGTGGCACAATATCGCCAATTAAAGTATCCACAGCGTTTACATTATACTCGTCTAAAACGGCTTTGATGTGTGTTTTTGCAGATTCTTGTCTTTCTTTTCGGGTTGATAAGAAAGATATTACATCTGAATCTTGTGCCGAGTTTCTGAAATAGTTTCCAATGGTTGGTTCCAAAACTTGAGATACTAAATTGGTCATGCTTCCAAATCGTGCAATCACTTTTGGAGCTTCATTTGCCGGTACATGAATTATTTGAGCAACATCTAAATTGAATGGGAAACCATCTTTTGAACGCACAGTAATGGTAGATAAATTTTTATCTAAATCGTGCGATTCGCTGCGGGCATTGGCCCAGTTTAGCACCAAATTGGTTGTTGGCACGGGTTCGAGTTTTGTGGTATATTTGTTCAAAGCATATTTACCTGGTCCTAGTGGCTCCATCCAAACCCCTCTTTGTCCTTTTGAAACTATGTTGCCGTGTTTAAAGGTGTCGCCTGTAACATCTTGTCCGTCTTCGCCAATGTATGAAATGACTACCCCAACATAGCCAATAGGTACATCGGTCATTGGGTTTTGTTCTATTTGCACAGCCCATGTGTTGATGTAATATGATCCTGCCAACATTACTTGAGGTTGCAATCCACGGTTGCCCCCATGTTTTAAAAACTGGTCAAAATCCTGAAAATTGTTATGTCCTTCTACATATTTACCTGCAATTTGACCAATTGGAATGGGTTCTCCGTCCATGGCGGTTACGATACCTACCATGTTTTCAAAAATAACGGTTTGTGGAGCTAAAACTACTTCAAATAAATAGGTGTTTATTCTATAAGATCCTGTTGTAATAAAAGCAGATTGTCGGCCTTTTTGTCCACCGTTGTTTAAAAATAAGGTGGCATCCTGAAAATTATCTGAATCAATTTTTTGAGCTAAAATCCTTCCTGTTGGTATTTCGGCACCGTCTTTACTTAATACCAATCCGATGTTGCCCTCTGGAATAATTGTAAAAGGTGTCATATCTACACCATATTGCCATGGCCACATCATCCAATATAAACCAGGTGCCAGTGTTTTGGCCTGAAATCCTGCCTCGCCTTTTGTTGCAATTATCCTGCCATCGGGCAATGATTTTTCTGCTCCAAACAAAACAAATTTTTTGGTTACTAATCCAATTCTGTTTTCGGGAACGATGACCATACCAAAAAACACACGCAATACAAATTTGTAAAACACGATAGAAAGTATCAAAACGATGACCCACCAATTAGATAAAAAATATGTCATTTTAATGTTATTTATAAATTAAAAATTAATTTTTTTTGAATAAGATATTTTCTTGAAATCAATAATAATTCTAATTATTTATTTTAATAATTTTATTCTATATAAAGAATTTCTATTTTTTGAATTATTCACAATCTGTGTTATCTTTCTAAAAAATATTTTAGGTTCAAATTCCTTAATTATACGAAGTCTTGAAATAAATGTTACAAAATAGTATGTTTTTTTTGTAAAAAAAGTGTAAGTCTAGTAAAAGCTTGTGTGTAGGCAAGTTAGCGTTTGTGTTTGGTTTGTAGTCGAGAAAGCTGCTTGTTAGGAGTTGCGGATAGTTGTAAAACGTATTTTGGGAAAAATTTAAGTGGCTTTTGTTTTGCAAGATTGTCCTGTTGGGATTTTATACCAAATATACCTATAA
>NZ_MUGT01000088.1:26625-32425 GCF_002217205.1 Flavobacterium branchiophilum NBRC 15030 = ATCC 35035
AAAAAATTTGTTTTTTTTAAAATTTAGCTTTAATATTACAATGGTAACAGGTACTGCAGCTGCACTATAGCCCCGACTGCAGTGGAAATCCTTTTTGTTTTTTCTTTAAAAACAAAAAGATTGAAACGAAAGGCGGGAACTGGCCCAGCGTGAAAATGCCTATTGTGGCTGCTTCTAATATAAGGACATGAATTTGATATGTACTTAAATTTGGTATAAATTGCATTTCAAATGGTTTTTTTGACTCTTGAATTTGTACTGATACTGCTTTTAGAAATAGGGAAAATAGGGTTGAAACAAAGGATTGAAGTACTGTTTTTTGGCAATTGGGTCGTTAATATTGACAATTGGGTACAATAAAATAGTTTGTTTGAACCGGCTGTATTAGTTTTGCTTCAAAATAGTAACCTAAAAAAACAATTGATGGTAAAATGTATTACAATGTTGATGGTGTTTTGTTGTGGTTTTATTTGTAAGAAAGATATGAATAAAAAAGTTGACGGCAGGGCAACGATTAAAAAAAACTTAATTTTGTGTAAAAAAAACGGTTTGGAGCAAGCGTCCTGTGGTGTGTATTTGAAAAATATAAAAAAAGTTACAAATAAATATACAATTTATGAAAAATAATTATGATTATTATTTAAAAATCATCCTAAAAGGTTTTTTAGTAAGTATTTTTATAGCGGTAGCAATAATTGCATTCGAAATTTTATTTGGAAGAAAAATAATATTTAATAAAGAGTTTTATACAGAAATAGGCTATTACATTTTGTTTGGTAGCGTTTTGAATTTTGTAAACACCCTCTATTTTGATTATTTGAATCATCAATTGGTTTGGGACAGATTCAAGCGCTTTAGAATGTTAATTGGAGCATTTGGGAGCATGATGCTGTCTATGTTTGTCATATTTTTATTGCGGCTGTTGGTTGCGGTATTGGTTTATAATCAGGATATTAGCCGTTTTTTATTGCACGAAAGTGCAAGTGTTTATGGGGTGTATTTGATGATTGTATTGGTAGTATCCCTTTTTTTTCATGCTGTATATTTTTACAAAAAAAGCAAAGATACAGAAGTTCAAACCCATAAAATTATGGCCGTTACGGCATCGGCAAAATTTGAAAGTTTGAAGAACCAGATAGATCCCCATTTTTTATTCAATAGTTTGAATGTGCTGAGTGCATTGATAGAAGAAAATCCTACAATGGCACAGAAATTTACAACATCGTTATCCAAAGTATATCGGTATGTTTTGGAGCAAAAGGATAAGGAATTGGTTACGGTTTTGGAAGAATTGGATTTTGCAAAAACCTATATGAGTTTGTTGCAAATGCGATTTGAGGATAGTTTGACGTTTGAGATATTTAATTTTGAAGGATTTTCAGATGAAAAAATAGTACCGTTGGCATTGCAATTATTGCTAGAAAATACCGTAAAACACAATATTGTGAGTGAGCAAAAGCCATTGCACATACAAATATATGTTTCGGAAGGGTATTTATGTATAAAAAATAATTTACAAATAAAGAATAATTTAGAGAACAGAAAAGGGGTAGGTTTGCAAAACATCCAAGAAAGGTATGGTTTGATTTGTATGCAAAACATTCAAATACTGAAAACCAACGATTCGTTTGAAGTAAAACTACCCTTGTTGAACCAATTAATTTTAAAAAACGAAGTAATGGAAAAAGCCACACAAAATGCTTATTGGAAAGCAAAAACTAGAGTAAAGGAGTTGAAAGAATTTTATGTTAATTTGCTTTCATACTGCTGTGTAATACCCGTGTTAGTGATTATTAATTTAGTAGTAATGCCACATTTTCATTGGTTTTGGTTCTCGGCTTTGGGCTGGGGTTTTGGATTAATTATGCATGCACTGCGGGTATTTGGATTTAGTAGTGCGTGGGAAGAAAGAAAAATGAAAGAAATATTAAATAGATAAAAAAAATGGAAAATTACAATCAAATAGACGAGCGCTATATTGCAGCTCAAAAAAGAGTACAAGAAATTAAAGGATTTTATGGTCATTTGGCCTCTTATGTATTGGTTAATTTATTTTTGCTTATATTAAATTTGGTAAGCTCTCCTGGATATTTATGGTTTTTTTGGCCAGCATTGGGTTGGGGAACGGGCTTATTGGCTCATGGAATTAAAGTATTTCAGATTATGCCATTTTTGGGCAAAGATTGGGAAGAGCGAAAAATAAAAGAATTACTGAATAAAGAGGAATATAAATAATATTTTTAAAACATTTATTTTGAGAGCCATAATAATAGAAGACGAAAAACCAGCTGCCCGATTATTGCAACGCAAATTACAAAAATTGGAAGTAACCATAGAAACCATGTTACATTCTGTAGAAGATGCTTTGACTTGGTTTGGCAGTAACGAACAACCCGATTTGATTTTTTTAGACATTCAATTGTCCGATGGTTTGTCGTTTGAAATATTTGAAAAAATAAACATTCAGTCGGCCATTATATTTACAACGGCTTATGATGTTTATGCGCTTAAAGCCTTTAAATTGAACAGCATAGACTATCTTTTGAAACCTATAGACGAGGTAGAATTAGAGCAAGCATTGTCAAAATTTAAAACTCGAGTTCAAAATAAAGAAGCCTTAACGTTTGATTTAGACTTGATACAAAAATTATTATTACCACAAAATGTTAAAACTTACAAAAAAAGATTTACGATAAAAATTGGGCATCAAATCAAAATCATTGCAACTTCAGACATAGAATGTATTTTTAGCGAAAATAAAGGTACCTATATTCATACGCTCGACAACCGAAGTTATTTGATAGACAGTACATTAGAAGTTTTGGAAACAGAACTGGATCCGCAACAGTTTTATAGAGTTAGCCGAAAATTTATAATTCCAATGGCCGTTATCAAAGAAATTCAAGTACACTCCAATTCAAGATTAAAAATTATTTTGCCAACATATCAATCAGAAGACATTGTGGTAAGCAGAGAAAAAGTGAATGATTTTAAAAATTGGCTTGGCTAAACGATAGACATTTGAAATTGTAAAAGATATTGAAAAAAATGTTATATTTGAAAACATTAAAAAATGGAATAAACATGCTTCAAAAAAAACAATTTCGGGTTTTTATTTTTTTATTTTTTATTACATATATGGTTGTGGCTCAGCATGGTAAAGTACATTTATTTCGTAGTATTTTTGAACATTCTGAAGGAATAAAAGGACAGTCTAAAAATTTATCAACCTCTTTCAACACGGCAGGTAATAAGTTGTATATGATTGGGCATCAAGATGGTACTTTTCCTGATATGGGCTGGCATATCCCTGGCGAAATGGGGGGCATTTGGCACCATCCAATCAAACTAATGGATGGTTTTGAGGTGGCAATAGCATTAAATGGAAGTACCATAAAACTAGACAAAGCCAATTCGTTTATTAATTTTCCATTTGGCAATCAGCAGCTTTATACTCCTAAATCAGATGTTATTGAAGTAGAGAGATTACAATTTGTACCAGACAATATAAATGGTATCTGTATCTATTTTTATATAAAAAATAAATCAAAACAAGTAATCAACATAAAATTTGAAATGACCAATCAAGTCAATTTGCGACCAGTTTGGCTTGGTGAAAGAACAAAAATGATAGATTCTGAAGATATTTCGACGTTTGATGAACGCCAACAATATTGGATCTCAAAAGACCAAAACAATCCATGGTATGTAGTTTGTGGCAGTACATTGCCTGCTGTTTCCCAACACGTTTTAGGCAGTAAACCTAACAAACCCAATACGTCTATCATAAAAAGTGTATATGAAATTCAAATTCAACCCCAAGAAATGTTTGAAGTACCCTATTTTATTGCGGGTTCCTCTACTGGACTTTCAGAAGCTACACAAACTTATAAAACCATTAGTAGTACTACAAACCAACTTTTGATAGCTAAAAGAAATAGGGTTTTGGCATTAGACCATTACTCAACTTTAACTATAGACGACAAAGCATTAGAAAATACCTTTAAATGGCTCAAGTATGCATCTGATTGGCTTACACAAGAGGTGTCGGGAGTTGGTCGGGGTATTGTGGCAGGATTGCCTGATTATCCATGGTGGTTTGGTGGCGACTTGAGTTATACCTTAAAAGGTTTGATCCGAATGGGACAGAAAGATTTGGTGTACAGTTCTATCGATTTAATTTCAAATATTTCTGATAAAAATAATGGTAATGGACGAATTGTTCATGAAGTATCTACCAATGGGGCTGTTTATAATTTAGGAAATGTATGCGAAACGCCACAATTTGTTTCATTAATTTGGGATGTATATTGTTGGACAGGCGATGAAGCTTTTTTGAAGAAATATTTTCCAAAAGTAACAAGTGGACTCACCTGGTTGATGCAAGAAAATGATTTTGACAAAAATGGATTGCCCGATGGCAATGGCATGATGGAAATACATGGTCTGAATTCTGAAATGATAGATGTGGCGGCTTATAGTCAAAAAGCATTTGATGATGCCTCTAAAATGGCATTTGTTTTAAATAATGAAAATCTTTCAAAAAAATATAAAAAACAAGCTGATTATTTGAAAAATAAAATCAATAACGACTTTTGGGTAGCAAATTTTAATTCGTATGCCGATTTTATTGGTACCAAACAAGAGGCTTTGCATTTAGCAAAAGATGCCATCGTAAGGGCAGACACCCTACAAAATGATTGGGCAGTAAAAGAATTGCAACAGAGCCAATCGATCATTGAAAACGAAACATCAAATCAAAAAAAAGGATTTGTATTATTTCATAATTGGGTGGTCAATACTCCAATGGAAACAGGGATTGCCAGTTATAACAACGCCATTAAGGCCTTAAACACTGCCTCGGCCTATACCAATCAGTATGGCATGTATGTAACGGGTATTGATAAAAATAAATTATCAGAATCAGAAAATACAATCAACAGAAAATCGTTTACCTATACAGGCACCGTAATGACCTTGCCAACAGGTGTACAAATTATAGCCGAAAACAACTACGGAAGGCAAGATAAGGCTTATGAATTAATGAAAAAAGTAGTTAAAACTTTTAGTTACGCATTACCCGGTTCGATGTATGAAGCCTCGCCAGATTATGGAATGATGACACAAGCTTGGAATGTTTATGCGTTTGGCACCCCAATTGTTTCGCAATTTTTTGGAATTCAACCATTGTCATATAAAAAGTTTGTTTCAATATCTCCCCAATTTCCTTCTGTTTGGCAGCATGGTGCCTTGGAACATATTTGCATGGGGCAAAACGAAATTGATATCCGTTTTGAAAAACATCTAAATAGACAAACCTTTAAGATTATTCAAAAAAAGAAAGATTGGACAATACATTTTGAGCAACCGGCTGGCAACTATAAAATATGGATTCTTAACGGAAAAAATGTTAAGCCTATAAAAAAAGGTACTAAAGAATACATCGTATTAAAAGGAAATAACACAAAAACGCTAATTTTATATTATAATTTATAAATATTTTAATTTTTATACGAAATTTTTTATAAAAAAAACAAATAAAACCCGTTGAAACAACATATCTTTCAACGGATTAAAATTACAAAATGCGTCATCCCTACGGGATTTATATGTTGCATATTAGAGCCGTAGGCTCGACCGATATTATAAGGCTGGACTTTAGTCCAGTCGATACAACATGTTACACGATAACAGAGCCATAGGCTCTTTCTATTTTAAATCCTCAAAAATATATCTTTCATCAAAAGGAATTTCAAATTTCTCTAAATAGTTTAAATACTCTTCTTTAACCCAACTTGCC
>NZ_MUGT01000089.1 GCF_002217205.1 Flavobacterium branchiophilum NBRC 15030 = ATCC 35035
CAATTATTTTATATGAGCCCTTTTTTCATCATAAAAATAAAATCATAATGATGCTAAATCATTATTTTTTAATAGTTCATTTGTTTTGAATATTTTAGTACATTTGAAGCTAAAATTTCTTCTAAAAAATGACACCAAAACTACGCAAAGCCCTCAACAAAGCCTTTCTTAAAATAAAACCAAATCGCATTGATATTGAGAAGTTTAAAGCCAATTTGATTTTGCTTTTGGACAGCATCAAAGAAAAAGAGACGGAAGAATTTCATAAAAATTTGATTGCTGATTTTTTGAAAAACACCTATTATGCTCCCAATCATTTCATCAATACTAAAGGCCGAAACGACTTAGTAATTCATATTGGCAAGGAAGCCAAAACCAATGTGGGTGTCATTATTGAAGCAAAAAGTCCGAGTAATAAAGCAGAAATGCTCACCGAAGACAAGCTCAATAACAAAGCCTTGCAAGAACTCGTATTGTATTTTTTACGGGAACGCATTACCCACAAAAATCTAGAAATCAAACATTTAGTTGTTACCAATTTGAACCAATGGTTTTTGTTTGACGCCCAACTATTCGACAAACTTTTTGCCCAAAACAAAAACTTCGTGAAACAATTTCAAGATTTTGAAGAAGGCAAACTTTTAGGTACCAACACTGATTTTTTCTATAAAGATATTGCCAAACCCTATATTGAAACGATTTTAGACAAAATTGAATATACTTTTTTTGATTTGATTTCGTATAACACCATTTTACGTAACAACGATAAAGAGGATGATGCAAAATTGATTGTTTTGTATAAATTACTTTCGCCAGAACATTTGCTAAAATTATCTTTTGCCAATGATAGCAACACCTTAGACAAAAATTTCTATAACGAATTACTGCATCTCATTGGCTTGACAGAAACCAAAGATGGTGGCAAAAAACTCATCGAACGTCCAAAAGAAGGGCACCGATTTGCAGGTTCTTTGCTAGAAAATGCCATCAACCAACTCGAAAGTTTAGACAAAATTTCTCGGTTGCCCAATGCCAACCAATATGGCGAAACCCACCAAGAACGCTTGTTCCACGTTGGACTAGAATTGTGCATCACTTGGGTAAACCGCATTTTGTTTCTAAAACTTTTGGAAGCCCAATTAATTAGCTATCATAAAGGCGACAAAAGTTATGCCTTTCTAAACAAAGAATTGCTCAACGATTATGACAATTTGAATGCCTTGTTTTTTATGGTTTTGGCAAAGCAACCTGAAGAACGCAACGACCGAGTGAAAACCCTTTTTGAAAAAGTGCCTTATTTGAACAGTTCACTCTTTGAACCCACCGAATTGGAACACCAAACCTTGTTTATCTCAGGTTTAGAAAATGATATTTTATTGCCCTATTTATCAAGTACTGTTATCAAAGATAACCAAGGCAAAAAACGCACTGGCGAAACCGACGGGATTAGTTATTTCTTTGATTTTCTTGATGCTTATGACTTTGCAAGTGAAGGCAGCGAAGCCATTCAGGAAGACAACAAAACCCTGATAAACGCCTCTGTCTTGGGCTTGATTTTTGAAAAAATAAACGGTTACAAAGACGGTTCTTTTTATACACCCAGTTTCATCACGATGTATATGTGCAAAGAAACGATTCGAAGAGCTGTGGTGCAAAAATTCAATGAAACCAAAGGCTGGAACTGTACCGATTTTGAGGAATTATACAACAAAATTGACGATACCAAAGAAGCCAACACCATTATCAATGGCTTGAAAATTTGCGATCCTGCGGTGGGATCGGGGCACTTTTTGGTTTCAGCACTCAACGAAATCATTGCAATCAAGCACGATTTACGAATACTTTACGATAGAAATGGAAAACGATTGAAAGAATACCAAATCGACATTGTAAACGACGAGTTGATTGTAACCGATGAAGACGGAATGCCATTTGTATATAACCCCAAAAACCCAGAAAGTCAACGCATCCAAGAAACCTTGTTTCATGAAAAACAAACCATTATCGAAAATTGTTTGTTTGGCGTGGACATCAACCCCAATTCGGTGAAAATTTGCCGTTTGCGATTGTGGATTGAATTGCTGAAAAATGCTTATTATAGAAGCCCCCTAGCCTCCAAAGGGGGAAATACCAAGTTTGCGGATAGAGAAGCTGTTTTCCCTTCGGGAGCAAGGGGGCTTGAAACCCTGCCAAATATTGACATCAACATCAAATGTGGCAATTCGTTGATTTCCCGATTTGGATTGGATGCCGATTTGAAAAAGGCTTTGCAACAAAGCAAATGGACAATTGATACGTATAAAAACGCGGTAAACACCTACCGCAATGCCGAGAGCAAAGAGCAAAAAAGAGAAATGGAACGTTTGATTGCCGATATAAAAAGCAATTTTAGAAATGAAATAGCCATAAACGACCCCAAGAAACTGAAATTGGAAAAGCAAAAAGGCGAGTTGTATAACTACACCCAGCAAGTAGGACTTTTTGAACGCAACAAGAAAGAGCAAGCCGAGTGGAACAAAATGGTAAACCAATTGACAACCAGCATCAAAACACTTGAAAATGAGATAGATGACATCAAAAACAACAAAATATATGACAATGCTTTTGAATGGCGCTTTGAGTTTCCTGAAGTATTAAACGACGAAGGCGATTTTGTTGGTTTTGATGTGGTGATTGGGAATCCGCCATATCTTGATATGAGAGAGATTGACCAAAATCAAATTTCTTTTTATAAAAACAAATATTATTCAGCATCAAATAGAGTTAATCTATTTCCACTTTTCATTGAATTATCTTTCAATATTTCGAATTTTAATGGATTAAATTCAATGATTATACCTAGAAATATAATTAGATCTAATGAATATGATTTGATAAGAAAGTTTATACTTAATAATACAATTGTTGAAGAATTATTAAGCTTTAAATTAGGTGTTTTTGAAGATGTTACAAGTGAAGTTGTCATTTTTATTTTGAATAAAAGAATTAACTCCGATAACATTATAAAAGTTTATAATTATAATAAAGTAATTGAAAATGGAATTGATTCAATTCAAATACCACAAGCAATTTTTAAAAATAGTTTAGGTAATAGGTTTAATATATATTTAAACATAGAAAAAATAAAAATTCTAGAGAAGATTTCTAAAGAATCAATTTTGCTTGGAACTATATCTGAAACTTTGCAAGGGATAATTGCTGGAGATGAAAAAAAACTTGTTTCAAAATATAAGCAAGACGATGATTTTAAACCGGTTTTAAGAGGTAGGGATATAAAAAAATATTCAAATTATAAACAGGAAATGGAATATATTGACTATTCTGATTTTGGTAAAAAACTAACAAGATGTAGAAAAGTTGAAAATTTTGAAGTTCCTAAAAAAATACTTACTCAACATATATCTAGCAGAATTATAGCATCAATTGATTATGATTCAATTTATTATATGCAAACAGTAAATGGCACTATTATAACTAAGAAGGATATAAGTTCTGAATTTATTTTATCACTTTTAAATTCAAAATTACTTAACTTTTATTATGATAATTCTTTCAATCTTGGTGCTGAATTTACTACAGCTGTAGCTATCGAAAATATAAATTTATTGCCCATAAGATGGAATCGTGAAATAAATCAAAATCCTTTCATCGACAAAGTTGACCAAATCCTTTCGTTGAAAAAAGACAATCCTGCTGCTGATACTACTGCTTTAGAAAAAGAGATAGATTTGATGGTTTATGAATTGTATGGGTTGAGTGAGGAGGAGATAGCGATTGTTGAGAAAAGTTAAAATAAATAATATGGAAATAAAAAACATTTTTTTGCATCACATTGATGTCAAAAATAATTCAGTTAGTAATATTGAACTTGATGGAACATCAATAAACTTGAACTCATACATTGATTCTTTAGTTAAGGAAGTTTTAGAGCAACCAAATAAGAGAGAGTATAGTTTTAAAGATGGTGAAACTGAAATTAAAAGTTCTCTTGGATCTATTTTAGATAATATTGAAAATCTTGATAGTCTTATTTTAAATAATGCTAAAAGATTACTTGAGAAAGAAAAGAAATCTCAAGAGAGAATGAGCAGATTGGATATTGAAATACAAAAAGGTAGTTTATTACATTTACATTTTGTAAAAGATAATATCAACCAAATAATTATTTGTAAAGTTGAACATGATGAAGTTTTAAGTGAAACTAATTTTGATATAATAAAAGGATTAAATACAAAGAAAAAAGTTTTTAAAGCTATTTTAGTATTCTTTGATGATAGTAATAACATTACTTTCAATTATGTATTTGACAAAAATTCGAGTAAATATTGGTGGGATGATTTTCTTGAATTAATTCAAAAAAACACTGATGATAAGAATACAGAACTTTCATTAAATGAGATTGATAAAGTTTTAACTCCTCATAGAAAAATATTTTATGCAGATTTTCTAATTTTAAGAAATTCAATGATTGGTCATTATAGAAATAAAGATAGGTTCAATTATACTGAGCTACTTGATGAAGTATTTAGAAATTACACACCTATAAATTCAGAGTTTCCAAAGGATAAAATAATTAAAAGACTAGAAGAGCTGCCTACAAAAAAAGGATTTGATACACAGTTTGTTATTACAAAGAAAAAAATAAATAAACGTGCTCAGCATAAAATTAGATTGGCTCATAATTTATATCTCAACATTGATGATTACGTTGAAAATCTTAAAAACTTAATTGAACCAGTTGAAGAGAATGGTTCAAAATATGTTAAAATATTATCTTCTGATGGTTATGATTTTTTAAAGGATTTGCTAAAATGATAAAATTAATTACAGATTTTTTTCCAACAATAAATGTATTAAGTATTGTAGATAATCTGAACAATTATGAATTGAAATATATTGGTAAAGTTGATGCAAACTTAATCAATAAATTCAACCATGATTTATATGATGAATTCAACTCAGGGCTTATAAAATATGGTTATGAGTGGAATTTTGTAATTGATGAAATTAATTATTCTATTAGTCAGTCTAACTTTATAAATATTGATACTGAAGATTTGGAGGATTTAACAGAGTTAAATCTAAACTTACAAATTTTTAAAAAAGGCAAAAACGTTGTTATATATAATGAAAAAGAGTTTATAAGTACTATCAATGCAATAAATTTAGAAGACCTTCTAAAGGTATTTATAAATAAATTTCGAGATGGAATAATTTTTCATAATCCAGAAGACAATACTGAATTATCATCGTCATATATTGGATATAATTTTGATTTAAAAAATAGTCAAGTTGTTGAAAATGAATTTAAAATTAGTAGTCAATGTCATTTTAACAATCTGTCAGAATTAAAATTTTCTCCAAATGATTTTAATTTGAATAGAATAATTAATGACAATCCTATTGTGCACTTAATCAATAAAGTATTTCTCTCTTTTATCCTTGTTTATATTTTTGATAAATCTGAATTTAAAAAAAACAATGTATTTCTAAAAATTAGTGGTTTTAAAACAAATGAATTTGAATTAGAGTTTGATAAACTAAAAACAGACTCTCTACAGATTTATGAAAAGATTTTTTATTGGATATACTCTGAAAAAAACAAGATTGAAGATAAGATTGGAATTGCAAGAAATATACTTTCAATTTACCTTAAAGACAATGATATTCAAGTTAATGAAAGTACATTCAATTCAATATTATCTGCAAATAATACATATATAAAAGGCAATATTTCAAAGTATATTGAAGCTAGAAATAAAATTCATGAACAAGTTGAACAAGTTTCAAGTAAAGTTAATTCTTCATTAGAGACTTTTTATAACAATTTTCAAAAATCAATTTTTGTATTCATTTCATTTTATCTTACAATTTTTGTTTTAAAAGTTTATGCTAAAAATGATGTAACTTCATTGATTAACAAAGAAGCAACTATCATGGCTTTAGGTTTATTAACTCTATCATTTCTTTTTTTGTTGTTTTCAGTTTGGATTTTATCTCTTGAGAAAGGTAGAATAAATCAAAAATATGAAAACATAAAAGCTAGGAGTTTAGATTTGCTTTTAAAAGAAGATATTGATATTATTCTCAAAAATGATAGTGAATATAATGATGAAATTGGTTTCTTAAATAAAAGGAGAAATTTATATATCAAATTATGGATTTCAACTTTAATTGTGTTTTTAGTTGTTCTTTTTACAACTTCTGATTACATTAATTTCAGATATATTGAATTATACAAGAAAGAATCTAAACTACCATGTTGTTGTAATTGTGAATAAATATCTTCCCCCCCCCAAAAAAAAAAAGACAATCCCGCAGCAGATACTTCAGCATTGGAGCGTGAGATTGATTTGATGGTTTATGAATTGTATGGGTTGAGTGAGGTGGAGATTGCGATTGTGGAGGGGAGATAGAAAATTTATAAAATGAGCCGTTAATAAATTATTAATAGAAATATGCCAAATAAAAAACATTTAAGACTTTCAGAACAACAATTGGAAAAAATAATTCCAATGAAATTCAAATATGGTTTTCCAACAGAAAATGAAGAAGATAAAGAAGAACCAAAAAACTATTACAGAGTAGCACAAACGCTTAAAATCGATAGAGAGAGATTCTTTGCAAACATTGCTATAAAAAATGATAGAAGAAGTAAAACTTTAAATGTACCGCATTACATAGACCATGTAGTATTTACATTCCAAGGGCAATTTATAATAAGCAAATTTTTTGAAATATATTACAATAATTTTGGTTTAGAAGCAGTTGCATTTTATGATTTTGGTAAAAAAGGGCTTTTTGCAATTATCGACCATAAAAAGTTTCAAGTATTTCTGAATGAAGTACATAAATTCATTCAAAAAGAATTAGAACACAAAACAGACTTGGAATATGAAAATTATGTATTGTACATTGCTTCATTCAAGTTATTACAAATAAGAGAAATTGTAAAATTTCGTTTAGATCAAATGCAAGGCTTGGTCTATTTATCATTAATGAATTTACCATTAAATGATAGGTTAAAAACGGATATTCTAAAAAGATTATTCACTTATTTAAAAGATAAATCATTAGATTTCAAATTTGACGAACCCAACGATAGATTAGAATTAAACAATCCTACACCTGAAATACTTCAAGAAATTATCGAAAACTTTGATATTATTGAAAGTGCTACAAATTCAGCTTTCACTACTGTTCGCCCAGGAGAGTTTAATACAGTAACTCGAGCACAAGGTATCAATATTGTTAATGCAGAAGAAGATTTACCAATTATTGGAATTATTGATACTGGTGTCAGCTCAACTTCCGCTATTGCACCATTATTAATCAATGATAAATCATTTGCACTTAATGGTGATCCTTTTATTGATGTTGCAAACAGAAATGCTCACGGTCATGGAACTCCAGTAGCAGGGCTAGCGGCTTTAGGTAAATTAAACCATCTAAATAATTTTGAAGGAGATGTAATGGCAGATGCAAAAGTCTTATCAATAAAAATTTCTGATTATGGTAGTGGATATATTTCGGAAATTGATTTAGTAAAAATGCTATACGATGTAAAAGCTAAATATCCAGAAATTAAAATATTTACATTAACAACATGCTATAATAGATATAAAGCAACTAATGAAGATTTTTCAGATTATACTTATGCTTTGGATAAATTTGCTTTTGAAACGAACAGCTTAATTTTTATATGTACAGCTAATAATGATGATGCCATTGATGATAATAGTTCATATGACTTAAAATATTTTCATTCTGAAAAGACTAATATATGTACCCCTGCCGACAGTATGAATAATTTCACTGTGGGTGCAGCAGCAGATAATGTTGCTAATAGTCCATTTTATGGGATTGCAGATGGTAGAGAATTTCCAACCTTATTTTCAAGAAAAGGTCATGTAGATTTAAGCTTAATTTTTTCAAGAAATAAAATAAATAAAAATTATTTCAAACCAGATGTAATTGAAAGTGGTGGTGATTTAGTGGATTCAAATAATTCATACCTTGATTGGGCTTCTGAAGCATCTATAAATGTTATCTCCGCAAGAGCAAACATGGGTC
Source organism: Flavobacterium branchiophilum NBRC 15030 = ATCC 35035 (assembly GCF_002217205.1). Lineage (GTDB taxonomy): Bacteria > Bacteroidota > Bacteroidia > Flavobacteriales > Flavobacteriaceae > Flavobacterium > Flavobacterium branchiophilum. The sequence continues at coordinate 8,074 of NZ_MUGT01000089.1, forward strand.
TCTTCGAAGAAACTGGAACTAGTTTTTCTACTCCATTAGTAGCTAACATAGCGGCTAAAATTCAAAAACAATATCCAGAATTACATCCACAAACAATAAAAGCTTTAATAATTAATTCAGCCTCGTTAAATAAGATTCCTTTTGAAGCTTTGGTTTCAAAACTAAGGAATCGTGTTGCAGGGCATGGCTACATTGATAATTTTAAAAGTGTTTTTTCAAATGAAAATTCTGCAACTTTAATATTGGAAGATAGTATTAGTGATGATGATTTAAAAGTCTATCCAATTAATTTTCCCCAATACTTAACTCAAACCGATTTAGGAAAACAAAGAGGTATAGTAAAAGTTACTGCAACGCTTTGTTTTAGCTTTTTACCATTAAAAAATAATCAACTATCTTACAATCCTTTACATATTGCTTTTTCAATTTTTAAAAATCACGAAGCGGAAGATATCATAAAATCTGATAAACAAATAAATTCAAAAATTAAAGGACTGACTTGGTCACAAAATGGAAGATATAAATCAAAACCAATTCCATATTCTAACACTCAAAAATTAGAATTAAATGTAAATGTTAGTGATTTAGTTAATGAAAGAAATACATTCAAATTAGCAGTTCATTGCATTGTAACGGATCAAATTATAGGAGGTTTACCTGAAAACTATCCTAAAAATTTTCCATTCTCATTGGTCATTAATATAGAAGAAACAACAAAAAACAATACGGGTAAATTATACGACGAACTAAAATTAATCAATAATATAGAAGTTATCACTAATTTAGAAATAGATTTAGAAGCTGAAAATTAAATATTCACAGATTTTTTTTCGATATCAATTAAATTATTCCAAACTTCTGAGTCTATTTTTGCAGAAAGTGCTAATTCAGGATTTTCTAAAGTAAATAAGCTACGCTTAATAGCTGTAATTAATGTTTTTTGAATACTATAATATGATAAGCCAATAGCATTTTTTATAGCTTTATTGGCTTTCGTTTTATTATCAAAACTAAAATTACCCCTCTTTAAAGTTAATGAAACAAGTTCTATTATCTCTTTTTCATTTGGTAAATTAAAACCTATTGAAAAATCAAATCTTCTTAGTAATGCATCATCTAACATTTCTTTTTGGTTAGTTGCTGCAATGACAATACTTGATTGGGGTAAATAATCAAAAAGTTGAAGAATTGTATTTACAACTCTTTTCATTTCACCATGATCTTGACTATAATCTCTAACTTTCCCCAAAGAATCAAACTCATCTATAAAAATGATACAATCCTCGGATGCTGCTTTCCTAAAAATTTTAGATAAATTTTTACTGGTTTCACCTAATTTTGATGATACAATTGCTCCTAAATTTACCACAACCATCATTTTGCTTAATTCGCCTGCAACTACATAAGAAGCTAATGTTTTCCCACATCCAGACGGTCCATGCAATAACAATTTATTAGCAATTGGCAAATTAAATTTTCTTAAAACATCTGATTTTAGATGCTCTTCAATAAAATGATTTAGATTATCAATTACATTTTTGTCTGCAATAATATTTTCTAATTTATAATCAGATGTAAGTTTTTCTAAAATTAAATCGCCAACTTCCTTGTCTTCAATTCTATTAAAATAATTTTGCGAACCAACAGATGTCAATGTATTTGACTTTTGAAGTCTAATAGATTCTTTAATTATGGATTGAAGCTGAATAGCAAAATTAGTTTTTTTGCTTTTTTTTGAGTGTTCAATTAGTTCATTAATTACAGACAATAATTTATCTTGGTCATTTTCAAGACCATATTTAGCAATTTCTTTTATGTAATCAAATTGACTCATTGTTTTGCAAATGTAACTTATAATTTTTAAAATCAAATTAAAAAAAATAATTTATTTTAAATTCAATGTTCTAAAATTTTTTTCATTGCCCCGTTTAATTACAAAAAAAGACAACCCATCGGCAGATACTTCGGCATTGGAGCGTGAGATTGATTTGATGGTTTATGAGTTATATGGGTTGAGTGAGGAGGAGATTGCGATTGTGGAAAAAAGTTAGTTTTCAAATTAATCAGATTCTAATAGCACTTTTCATTCCGTCGTAATGAGAAACAGTAGTTCATCTAAGCAATCTTTTTGCTAACGATTAGTCAGTTATGAAATGCTGATATCAAAGTTTCAACGTAGTTAACCCAACTTGTAGCCTATTATGTATAAAATGTCAATTAAAAGTTGAATTTTGATTTTTTCCTAATTTTTAGTTGTCGTTTTTGTGTAGAGGGCTACAGTGTTTTTAATTTATTTGATTTATAATGAGGTTATTTGTTTGTAGTGCACAAATTTAACATTTTATAAAGATTTACCTTTTATATTTACAAATAAATTGAAAATCAGATGATTGTAAATTTGTAGTGCACAAATCGGAACTGTATAAGATATAAATTATTGTATATCAACTACTTAACAAGAATAAGCTGCAACATGGGTTAATTGATTTTAATTCATATCAATCTTCAGAAAAACACCTTATTTACGATGGGGTTGCTTTAGGGATTGTAGTGGAAATCCTTTTTTGCCCCTCTTTTTGGGGCAAAAAAGATTATTTCACAATATTATATTTCTTTTGGAGTTCAATGAACCTTGTTTGAAACGGATAGCCCGACCCTTGGGGAACGCCCAAATAATAGATTAGCTTATTTTATAAATGAACTAAATATTTATTTTTTTAGAATTTTGTATGTTAATAGCGAATCTTTTTCGGCTAGTTTGGCATTCACTTTATTGTACATTCTTCTGTATTTTGCAATATTACTGGCATAATATTGGTGACTTTTGGCAAATTGTACACTGTCTATTTTATATTTTTCATAGATCAATTTATTGGTGGTTGTTTTTAGTTTACTAGCATATACCGTGTTGTTTCTTACGGCATCTAACAAAGCCAAATCATATAGTATTTCGACCATAACGTCGTCATCTATAAGGTTTTTTGGTTTTTCAACAACCGTTTCTTTACAACTCAATAAAAAACCAAAAACTATTAGTACAATTAATGCTTTTTTCATTTTTTTGAAAAATTAAAAATATAAAATTAAAATGTATTGTGAAATTTTATTAATGAGCTTCAAATAGCAATCTTTGCCCAGCTCTGGTATCTTTTATTTTGAAATTTTGATAGACTAATTGTCCGTTTACAAAAGTGTGTGTAACCCTTGATTTGAATGTGAATTTTTCAAAAGGCGACCAACCGCATTGGTACAAAATATTATCTTTATTAACGCTCCAAGGCATTCCAGTATTTACAATTACCAAATCGGCATGATAGCCCACTTTGACAAACCCCCTTTTTTCAATTTTAAAGATTTTTGCGGGGTTATGGCACATTTTTTCGACTATTTTTTCTAATGAAATAATGCCTTTGTGGTAAAATTCTAAAATAGCAACTAATGAATGTTGTACTAATGGCCCACCTGAAGGGGCGTTTAGGTACGATTGATTTTTCTCTTCTAAGGTGTGCGGTGCATGATCTGTAGCAATAACATCTATTGTGTCGTTGAGCAATGCTGTCCAAAGGGCCTCTTGGTCGGCAGCCGTTTTTACGGCAGGATTCCATTTTATCAAATGGCCTTTTGTAGCATAATCATCGTTTGTAAACCAAAGATGGTGAACACATACTTCTGCAGTAATTTTTTTTTGTTCCAATGGAATTTTGTTGCTAAAAAGGGCCATTTCTTTTGCAGTTGACAAATGAAAAACATGGAGTCGGGCTCCCGTTTTTTGTGCCAATGCAATTGCTTTTGACGACGAAAGGTAGCAAGCCTCTTCGCTACGAATTAAATGATGAACCGTTATGGGAACCTCCTCGCCATACTGGGCTTTATAGGTAGCTAAATTTTGTTTAATGGTAGCTTCGTCTTCGCAATGAACGGCAATAAGCATTGGAGTGGACGAAAATATTTTTTCTAAAACCTTTTCGTCATCCACAAGCATATTTCCTGTAGATGAACCTAAAAACAGTTTGATTCCAGCTACATTTCGAGGGTTGGTTTTTAATATTTCGTCTAAATTGTCGTTTGTACCGCCCATCATAAAAGAAAAATTAGCGTAAGAATTGTTTTTGGCCAATTCGTATTTTTGTTCTAAAAGTTCTTGTGTAACGGCATTTGGTACCGTGTTGGGTTGTTCTATAAACGATGTAATACCACCCGCCACAGCAGCTTTAGACTCTGATGCAATGGTGCCTTTGTGTGTAAGTCCTGGTTCTCTAAAATGGACTTGATCGTCTATAATTCCGGGCAATAAATAGTTGCCTTGAGCATCAACTATTTTACAATCGGGGTGTTTGGCACTTATAGTGGTGTCAATTTCTACAATGAAGTCATTTTCTATTAATACATCTCCTTCAAAAATAGATCCTTCATTTACAATTTTGGCGTTTTTTATCAGTATTCTGTTCATGGCTTGAAATTATAATTTATTAATTAAATGTCTGATTCGTAATGAAATAACTCCTAATATTGCCTCTTTAAAAATAGCACTACTCATTTTTGACTGGCCTTTTGTTCGGTCTGTAAAAATAATAGGAACTTCGGTAATGTTTAAGTTTTTGGTAAAAACCCGATATTTCATTTCAATTTGAAACGCATATCCAACAAATTTTATTGCCTTAATGTTTATAGTTTGTAAAGTTTTTCGAGTATAACAAATAAAACCAGCGGTAGCATCATGGATGTTCATTCTCATAATCCATTGTACATAAACCGATGCAAAGTAAGACATTAAAACCCTACTCAAAGGCCAGTTTACCACATTGACTCCTGTTACATATCTGGAACCAATAGCCAAATCTGCACCACCAAAATGACAAGCTTCATAGAGTTTTTCTAAATCATTAGGGTTGTGCGAAAAATCAGCGTCCATTTCAAAAATATAGTCGTAATGCCTTGCCAAAGCCCATTCAAAACCATGTACATAAGCCGTTCCTAATCCCGATTTTTTTTGACGAACTTCTAAAAATAAAGTATCATGAAATTCATTTTGAAGCCCTATTACTTTGTCTGCCGTTTTATCGGGCGAATTGTCATCAACAATTAATATATGAAAGGATTTGTGTAACGAAAAAACAGCCCTAATGATAGACTCAATGTTTTCAATTTCGTTATAAGTTGGAATTATAACAATGCAATTTGACATTTATTTGGTAAATTTTTGGGCAAAAATAAACATTTTAAATAACATCAAATCATAATAAAAACATAATAAATACAAATGATATAAAAATTTATTAATTTTGCACCATGATAGATTACGAATTACATAACAGAGCCATTGAAAACAAGGATTGGATTACCATTTTGCTGATATTTTGCCTTATTTTGATTGTGTTTACCAAAACTGTTTTCGAGAATAGATTCAATGATTTTGTTAAATTATTGATTACAGACAAATACATTCGTATATACAAAGAGAACAGTAATTTTACAAACTGGTTCACGATGCTCATATTTTTATTTCAAATTCTTACATTGGGACTTTTTTTTCAATATTTGTTAAGCTATTTTAAAATAACAGAAAAAACAGATTATATTGTTTACATTCAAATCATCACCTTTTTAAGTTTTTTTATTTTATCTAAATATTTAATAGAAAAAATTATAGCCACTGCCTTCAAAATAGAATCATTTATGGAACAATTCAACATGATTAAGCTTCATTATAGAGCCTATACGATCATGTTTTTGATGCCAATTACGACGATTTTATTTTATAATGCTGCACCAATTCCCGTTCTAATGTACGTATTATCAGGTGTTTTGATAGCAATAAATGTTGTTATTTATTTAAAAAGTATAAAGATTTTTCAAAAATTAATATTTGGCAAATTATTTTATTTTATTTTGTATCTTTGCACCCTCGAAATAGCACCATATTATTTTATATATTATTGGTTTAAATCAAGATAAAAAAATAAAATACATAAATAAATAGATATCTTTTTTGTAGATAAAAATTTTATGAAGTATTTTATAAAAAAGCAAAAAAATTATTAGCATTCCCTAAATATGAAAGTGAAAACAATTTTGGTATCGCAACCTGAACAAAAAATCGAAAATTCACCGTACTTTGACATTCAACAGAAACACAAAGTAAAAATTGACTTCAGACCTTTTATTCATGTTGAGGGTGCAACCGCAAAAGACGTAAGGGCACAAAAAATAGATTTGAACCATTTCTCAGCTATCATTCTAACCAGTAAAAATGCTGTGGACCATTTTTTTAGAGTTGCAGAAGAGATGCGTTATAAAATACCTGAAGATTTAAAATATTTTTGTCAGTCAGAAGCCATCGCTTTTTATCTGCAAAAATATGTGGTTTATAGAAAAAGAAAAATTTATGTTGGTTCAAAAGATTTTTCAGATATGTCGGCTTTAATAAAAAAGCATAAAGAGGAAAAATTTTTATTACCCGCATCAGACCAGCTCAATGCTGATGTCCCAGTAACTTTAAACAACCTAAAAGTAGCATGGTCTCACGCCGTTTTTTATAAAACAGTAATGAGCGATTTAAGCGATTTGGCCGATGTTTACTATGATGTATTGGCATTTTTTAGCCCAACAGGTATTAAATCGTTGTTTAAGAATTTCCCTAATTTTGAACAAAAAGAAACCAAAATTGCTGTTTTTGGTAGTTCCACACAAAAAGAAGCCATCGAGCACGGCCTTCGAGTAGATATTATGGCCCCGTCGCCAGAAAGCCCTTCCATGACAATGGCACTCGAAAAATATCTTGCCAAAGCCAACAAATAAAATATCAAAACGCCTTTTTTTAAAGGCGTTTTTTATCATAAAAACAAGCGACTTATTGGTTGTTTAACTTACAATTTTGACGTATATTTGTTTTTTATAAAACATAAAAATAAATTTTTTTATAACAATAAATGAAACTAAAACTTCAAAACATAGGAATAATTGAAGAAGCCGATGTTACAATTGACGGCATCACTTTGATTGCAGGACAAAATGATTCTGGTAAAAGTACGGTTGGGAAGGTTTTGTATGCTTTGATTAGAGGGGTAAATATTGACGAAGAGCGATTTTATTCTTCTAAAAATGAATTTATTAGAAAAAGAATAAGAGATGTTAGAAATTTACTTTTAAGAACCAAATCTTCTAATGAAAACGACGACATTATAAAAGAAAAATTTGTATCACTTTTTTTAGATAGTGATCAATCCGTTTTTACTAGTCGTAATTCAATAATTAGAGCAGATGAAATAGAGTTTGTAAAAATTACAATTGATGAATTAGATAAAATAAAAGAATTATTTCAAGATTTCTCGAATGAATCTACTAAAAATCAACTCGAAATTTTAATTGAAGATATTAAAAACAGAATTGAAATTACCATAGATTCAAAAGATGTTTTGCATTATGAATTGGAAGAGTTTTTTGAAAAAGAATTTGGGAATCAAATCCAAAGTAAATTCAAATCGGGAGATTCATTTGTACAAATAGAAGATGATAAAAAGATAGCGTTTAAAGATACCCTTCATTTTGAGGGTTTTGACACCTTATCAACTTTTCATTATGATGATGTAATTTATATAGAGTCGCCATTGAAACTACACGAAAATAGTTTTGTGTTGTTTGATAAAATCCTTAGAAATAAAAGCAACTATTTGAATCACAAAATATACCAACCCAAGAAAGAACAAGATATTTTTTCTGATACAAGTGATAAAACCAAAAAGCTCAATCAATTAATTTTTGAAATTATAAATGGAGCTTTTAACATTAATTCAAATGGTGAATTAAAATTCAAAAAACAAGAAATAGATTTTGATTTAAGCAATGTGGCAACGGGGATAAAAAGTTTTGGAATATTACAAATGCTAATTGAAAATGATAGCTTGAATTCAAACACATTACTTTTTCTCGACGAACCTGAAGTGCATTTGCATCCAACATGGCAAGTAAAATATGCTGAAATTTTAGTACTTTTATCAAAAGAACTTGCAATTCCAATAGTTTTAACTTCCCACAGCCCTTATTTTATTGAGGCTCTGGAAGCTTATTCAAAAAAATACAACTATGAAAGTTCAACTAATTTTTATTTTGCGGAGAAAAATGAAGATGGACTCTCAGCAAAAATTACCGATGTAACCAAAAATATTTCACCTATTTTAAGTTCTATTTCTGAAGCTTTTTATACAATTCAAGATATTAATGATGAAGATTAGAGAAATAGAAACGCATTTTGAAGAAAATTTTCCAAAAAAAAGTTTAGCTATACTTTCATTAGATGAAAAAAATGAAATTACACTTGTAAAAACGGAAAAATTAAGTTTTGATTTTGATAGCGTTGTTAAAAAGAACGATAAAATCATTAAAACTGCTGATACCCTATTTTTTAAAAATAATAAAATCATTTTTGTTGAATTCAAATCTGGAAAAATAGGTAATCTCGATTTCAGATTAAAATCAACTGAAAGTATCATTTCTTTTTATAATTACATTTTTAAAAATAATTTTCAAGAACCATTGACAATTCCAAATGCTATTTTTGAAATTTATTTTGTTTACAATAAAAGAGCCAGTTCAGCTACTTTAAATACTTTTTCACAGATTGAAAGAGAATTAAAATTGGAGTATAAGCATTTATATTCTAAATTTAAAATGCTTGATAATGAACAATTTACAAAACTATTCAGAATATAATCTAATGAAAAATCTATTCAAATTCATCCTCAACACCATTCCACGTCCACTCTTGATAAGATTGAGTATTGTGGTGCGTCCCATTTTGGCATTTTTGTTAAAAGGCAATACGTTTACCGACCCGATAGACGGGAAATCCTTCCGAATGTTTTTGCCGTATGGCTATGGCAATCAACGAAATAATGTATTGTCGCCCAGCACATTATCTTTAGAAAGACACCGCTTGTTGTGGCTCTATCTTCAAAATGAAACCGATTTTTTTACAGCAACAACCAAAAAGAAAGTACTGCATTTTGCACCAGAGCAAGAGTTTTATAAACGTTTCAAAAAACAACAAAATATCGATTATACCACCACGGATTTGCTTTCTCCACTAGCCGATGTAAAAGCCGATATTTGCAATTTGCCTTTTGAAGACAACCACTATGACGTTATTTTTTGCAACCATGTTTTGGAGCATATTCCAGACGATACCAAAGCCATGCAAGAATTGTATCGGGTGTTGAAACCTGGCGGCATGGCCATTCTTCAAATCCCGCAAGACTTGAACAGAGCCACCACTTTTGCAGACGACTCAATTACTGACGAAAAAGAAAGAGCAAAAATTTTCGGACAATATGACCATGTTCGGGTTTATGGAAGGGATTATTTTGACAAGCTGCGAAGTATTGGTTTTCAGGTGGTTGAGGTTGATTATACCGCACAAATGAATGCAGAAATGGTTCGTAAATACTGTTTGGCACAGGGAGAAATTTTGCCTATTTGTTTTAAATAAATTCTTTACATTTTGATGAATTATACGTTTTGTTTTAATTTGCATTTTGAAACCACGTTGGGATTTTACGTGCCAATACCTTATGTGGTTAATAATCAGCAAGAGATAGATTATGTAGATAAAAAACCGTCGCCAGAGGTATTAGCCGATTTGGGAATTTCCGAAAAAAAAATAGAACAAGACCAAAAAACCCTACTCAAGATTTGCAAATCATTAGAAGTGCCTAGTATATTGAAAAAATATTCGGCCAAAAAAAAATTCAAAACTTATACCGAGTTGATGTTGGATCCAAGCATGGAAGATGGTGTTTTGAGATTCCTTCATTTTCAATTGGATAACTTTTATTCTATTGTCCAAAAAAATAATTATCCGCTAGCCATCAATATGGATTTGGATAAAAATTTTGCAAAACACCGTATTGCCACTTCAAATGAATCGATGAAAGCCTTTTTGAAGTTTGACAAAACGGAGAATGATATCAAATATTCATTGTTTTTGAAATCGCAAGACCAACTTTTATTTCCAGAAAAACAATCAATAACTTTGCTTTTGAATAAATCTAAATGGATGGTTTTGAATAAAAAATTGGTTGCATTGGAAGGCATCAACACCAAAAATATAGAACCATTTTTAAAGAAAAATGCGATAGAAATTTCTTTAAAATTAGCCCCACAGTATTTTGAAAATTTTATAAAAAACATTGTCAAAAAAGTTGATTTTGAAGCTACTGGTTTTGAATCGATTGTTAAAAACCAGCCCATAAAAGTAGGTTTGAACCTTCAAAATGATTTTTTTACCAATCAATATTTAATTAGTTTGCATTTGGATTATGCGGGTTATGTTTTTGATTTTGAAAAAAATAAAAATATCCATTCTGAATTGGATTTAGAGGATTTGACCAACATCAAAATTACCCGTTACGTTCGAAATCCAGAGGCAGAACAACAATACATTGCTGCCTTGCAAGAACTGGGTTTGAATATAATCAATAATGCTTTTTTTGGATTGAAAGCCCAAGAAAAAGATAGGTATCAAAACGTTGAGTGGTTGATAGAAAATAAGCAAAATATTGAAAATAAGGGGTTTGTATTGGATTATATTGGTATCGAAAATAAAAAATTACAAGTAGCAATACCACAAATTAAAAGTTCAAATACCTTAAAAAACGATTGGTTTGATATTGAAATGACCATTATTTGTGGTAGCCTATCGTTTCATTTTTTTGAAATTTTACCTCATTTGAAAGAAGGCCAACGGTTGTTTTTGTTGCCAAACGACAGCTATTTTTTGATACCCTCGGCTTGGTTTACTACTTATAGCTCGTTGGCTAGAATGGCAAAAGTACAGGATGGAATGATGCGATTGCCTAAAAGTAATTTTACTATTATAGACGGATTGCCAGAATTAGATCATCAATTGATGACTTCTAGCGAAGTAGCCTTTTCGCCATCGACTGCTGTAAAAGCCCATTTGAGACCCTATCAAATAGAAGGAGCTAAATGGCTTTTTGAACATTTTTGTAACGGATTGGGAGCTTGTTTGGCAGACGACATGGGATTGGGAAAAACCTTGCAAACCTTGACAACCTTGACCGCAGTAAAAGAGCAAATTCAAACCAAAGAGGCCACGGTGCCCATGTATGATTTGTTTGGTAATGTAGTGTCAAATTCTCAAACCTTTTTGAAAGCATTGATTATTTTGCCATCATCGTTAATATTTAATTGGTACAACGAAGCTAAAAAATTTACCCCACATTTTAGTGTGATTCAATATTCGGGTGCAGATAGAAAAAAGTTAGTCAAAAAATTAGATAAATATGATTTGATTTTTACAAGTTATGCTATTGCACAACGGGATAGCGCCATTTTTGCAAAGTATCATTTTAATTATTTAATTTTAGATGAAAGCCAATATATTAAAAACAAAAATTCCGAAACATTTAAAAGAATTAATGAAATTCAAGCCGTAAACAAAATCTCTTTGAGCGGCACACCTATTGAAAATTCTCTGAACGATTTGTGGTCGCAAATGCAGTTTATCAATCCAAATTTGCTTGGAACATTTGATTTTTTTGTTAAAAATTATAAAGTGCCAATCGAGAAAAACCAAGATGTGCAAGCTTTACTTGAGTTGAAGAGTTTAATAAAACCATTTGTATTAAGACGTACAAAAGAACAAGTATTGGATGATTTGCCAGATAAAATGGAGCAAATTTATTATTGTGATATGGAACCCGATCAGGCCAAAATGTATGAAGAAGAGAAGTCTAAAGCTCGAAATTATTTGTTGAATTTGACTGATGAAAAAGCGGGTAAGTTGCAAATTATCAATACTTTAATGCGATTAAGACAGCTTAGTAACCATCCAAAAATGATTGATGCCAATTCTGAATTGGATTCTGGCAAGTTTTTAGCGGTAACACAGTACATTGCATCGTTACTCAAAGCCAATCAAAAAACCATTGTGTTCAGTTCCTTTGTGTCCAATTTGGCTTTTTATGAACAATGGTGTTTAGACCATGATGTCTTATATTCCAAATTGACTGGGCAAACCAAACCTAAAGAACGAGAAGCCGCAGTAAAACGATTTCAAGAACAAGAAGAAATTAAATTGTTTTTTATATCGCTCAAAGCCGGTGGCGTAGGGCTCAATATTACAAAAGCATCGTATGTACTTTTTTTAGACCCATGGTGGAATCCGTTTGCCGAAGCACAAGGCATTGGCAGAGCACACCGAATTGGACAAGAAAATAAAGTAAATGTCGTTCGGTTTATTTCAAAAAATACAGTTGAAGAAAAAATCATTAGTTTACAAGAAACCAAAAAAATACTTTCAAACTCGCTTTTAGATGATGATTTTGTTAGTGCCGAAATCGAACAAAATTTAGATTATATTTTAACTTAATTTTTTTAAAATAATATACAATTAATTTAATAAAATTAACGTTATTTGTATAATCGTTCATTTTAAAATAGAAATTATAATAAAATGATATTTTGTTTTTGCTTAATGCTAACGTTATGATAAAAATTGTATCTTTATTTTTTTTGTTAATAATTTTCAATTTGAATGCCCAAATTGAAAAAGAAATATCACCGCCCTATAATATTAAAACTGTTACTTTTGTTCAAAACGGTCAAAATGTTACGCCTTTTTTTCAATTGGGCGACAATTTTAGTTTAGAATTTGACGACTTATTTGGCAATGAGGCCAATTATTATTACTCGATAACCATGTGTGATTATGATTGGAAAGTAGCAGAAATGTCAAAAAATGAATACATTCTAGGTTTTGACGACATGAGAATACAGGATTATACAAACTCATTCAATACCTTGCAAATATATTCGCATTATAAAATAAGTTTTCCAAACAAAAACACGCAAATAAAATTGAGTGGCAACTATATGTTGAAAATATTAAACGAAGATAAAGAAGTCATTTTTGCAAAAAAAATGGTTTTGTATGAAAATATGGCTCAAGTGGCATTGCAAGTTCGTAGAACCAGGCAAACATTGGAATTGAATTACAAGCACAATTTAGATTTTACAATTAATTCTAATGTACTTAATTTTCAAAACCCATTATCTAATGTCAAGGTTGTATTGATGCAAAATGGACAGTGGCAAAACGCTATTTCAAATATCAAACCACAATATACAATTGGCAACGATTTGATTTATAGATACGACAAAGAAACTCAGTTTTGGGCAGGAAATGAATTTTTGTATTTTGACTCAAAAGATATAAGAATACCTACAAATGTAATTTCGTTTGTTGATTCAAACAGTGGCGTTTATAATACTCATTTGTATGCTAATACATATCGTTCGAGGTTTCCTTATACATTTTACCCTGATATAAACGGTAACTTTGTCATAAGAAGATTAAATGCAGAAAATAGCTCGATTGAGGCAGACTATTCTTGGGTGTTTTTTACATTAAAAGCACCAAATTATTCGGGTGTAAAAGATATTTATATCAACGGAATGTTTAACAACTATGCGTTTTCGCCCGAGAATAAAATGGACTACAATGCTGATACAGGATATTACGAAAAAGCCATAATGATTAAGCAAGGTTTTGTTAATTATCAATATGTGTTGAAAAATACCGATGGTACTATTGATGAAGATCACGCTGTTGATGGCAATTTTTATCAAACAGAAAATAATTATGCTGTTTTGGTATATTATAGAGAAAATGGCGGGAGGTATGATAGAGTAATAGCTAAAGGCGATGCCAATTCAACACAAATAATAAATTAGATATTAAAAAAAGCGTATAAATATTATTTGTTTTTTTTAATAATAAGTTCCACTAAAAATTTATGATACTGAAATCAGATGATTTTTTATTATTTGACATGATTTCAAACGATTTTACCATTAAAAAAAACAGAAAACTTGTTTTTGAATTGATTTTTTTTATAATTTTGAAAAAATAAAAGCAACTCCAATTCGATCATCATGGTAACCCAAATTACTCAAGGCATCAAAATATCTGTTTTAACCAGTTTTGAAGGAACTTACTTTAAAAACTGTCGTTTGCATTTTGCATTTACTTACCAAGTAACCATCGAAAATTTCAGTAAAGATTCTGTGCAACTCATTTCTAGGCATTGGAAAATATACGATTCGTTAAACGATTTGGAAATGGTAGATGGCGAAGGCGTAGTGGGCGAAAAACCGATTATAAAACCAGGCGAAACTTTTATGTACCATTCGGGTTGTTTACTAACCTCTACTTTTGGGGCTATGACTGGTTTTTTTAATATGATCAATTTTACAACCTCCAAAAAATTTAGAGTTACCATTCCTGGATTTCGATTAAGTGCTCCTTTTGCATTAAACTAATTTTTTTGTTCAATTAAAACCCTAGTATTTTTTTAAAAATCAAATTAAAACTATCTTTTTTTGGCAATTCAAAAAAGTTGAGTACCTTTCAGCCAAAATTTAAAAAAATATGCAAGTAGAGAATCAAGATAATTTCAAACGAGAATTGGGGCTTTTAGATGGTACCATGCTCGTTGTAGGATCCATGATAGGCTCAGGGATTTTTATAGTTAGTGCCGATATTGCCCGTCAGGTTGGCTCAGCGGGTTGGCTCATTATGATATGGTTATTATCCAGTGTTATCACTATGGTTGCAGCTGTGAGTTATGGCGAGTTGAGTGCCATGTTTCCCAATGCAGGCGGACAATATGTATATTTGAAAGAGTCTTATAATCAATTAGTTGGGTTTTTGTATGGATGGAGCTTTTTTGCAGTGATTCAAACTGGGACAATTGCAGCTGTTGGTGTGGCTTTTTCAAAATTTGCTGCCTATTTATATGAGCCATTTAGCGATGAAAATATCCTTTTTACTTTAGGCAATTTTCAACTTAATGCGGCTCAAATCGTTTCTATCATTACCATTATTTTCTTGACATATTTGAATAGTAGGGGAGTAAAAGATGGAAAAATACTTCAAACTGTTTTAACAATTGTAAAAATAGTATCTATATTTGGATTGATTGTTTTTGGTTTCATAGCTGCAAAATCTACCATTTGGCAACAAAATTGGGACAATGCTTGGATAACACAATCGTATAGCAAAGAGTCGGCTACATGGTTACCTATATCAGGTTTTGACTTAGTAGGTGCGGTTGCTGCAGCCATGGTTGGTTCACTTTTTTCGAGTGTGGCTTGGGAAGGAGTTACTTTTATAGCTGCTGAAATTAAAAATCCCAAAAAAAATGTAGGTTTAAGTTTGTTTTTAGGAACATTTATTGTAGGGTTAATATATGTTGTTGCAAATTTAATGTATTTGGCGGTAGTACCGCTACAAGATATTGCAACCGCCCAATCAGATCGGGTGGCTGTGGTGGCTTCGAAAAATATTTTTGGCGATATAGGTACCATTATTATAGCAGTGATGATCATGATTTCGACTTTTGCTTGTAATAATGGATTGATTATGGCAGGAGCTCGAGTATATTATACCATGGCACAAGACGGTTTGTTTTTGAAAAAAGCCGCTCATTTAAACCCAGCAGGTGTGCCAGAATGGGCTTTGTGGGCACAATGTATTTGGGCTTCGGCTTTATGCCTGACAGGAAAATATGGAGATTTACTGGATTTTGTTGTCATAATAGTGCTAATATTTTATATACTTACTATTTTAGGAATTTTTATACTTCGCCATAAAATGCCAAATGCCGACAGACCATATAAAGCATTCCTATATCCATACTTGCCAGCTATTTACATTATAATTGCTTCGGCAGTGTGCTTGGTATTATTGCTAACAAAGTTTGACACTTGTGGATGGGGTGTTTTAATCATGCTTTCGGGAATTCCTATTTATTATCTTTCGAAAAATAAGTAATACCAAACACAGCTCAATTCTAAATAAACAATAAATAAAAGTAATGTAATTGGGCGTTCCTACTTGGGTAGGGCTATCCGTTTCAAACAACGTTTATTGAACTCCAAAAGAAATATATTTGGTATAATATTGTGAAATAGTCTTTTTTGATAACCACATTCAGCAACTATATTCGTGCAATATAACACACTCCTTTTGGGCGCTGGGGGGCTTCTAAAAGGATTTCAACTGGTATCCCTAACGCAAAAGCTGCAATCTATGAGCATATAAACTCAAAACACTAATTCAATATTTTATCATTATTTTAAGATATTTGAATTAGTGTTTTTTTAATTTTACAGCATCAAATTTTGGGACAGCACAATATGTCCTACACTTGATAACAAAAATTAAATCGATACAACACATGAAATATTTAATGGTACTCGTTTGTAATATTGCTTTTGTTTGGTTTGCAAACGCCCAAAAAGAAATAGCAACAAAATCAAAATCGTTTCCAATAGCAGGAGCCAAATTTAAAGCACCAGAAGCTCCAAAACCACAGGTACCAGCTAAAGCATCACCTTTTGAACCTTCGTCCAAAGTAGATCTTTCGTCGCCTTTGTTTACACCCAGTACTTCATTTTCTAACGAAAAAAAATCAAATGTGATGCAAATTGGACAGCCTTCTCAGTTAGATATGTCGGCAGGACAGCATTTTGCCAATCCAAACGAAGGATTAATAGACAAATTGAATGGCAAAAATGCAAATGAAGTTTCCAAAAATTTCAAACTCATTCGTGGCAATCAAGATTTGGGCACTTTCAATACCAATTCAGGTCATGTAAATGTCAAATACCGAGATTTTGGTGAGGTCGATGGCGATCAGATTCGAGTATATGTCAATGGTGAAATGATTGAAAGTCAGATTTTGTTAGATTCCTATTACAAAGGATTTCAAATCAATTTGAAAACGGGTTTCAATAAAATAGAATTTGAAGCACTCAATCAAGGGCTTTATGGGCCAAACACCGCAGAACTCAAGGTATATGACGACAAAGGAAGTGTGGTTTCGTCAAATTATTGGAATTTAGCCACAGGATTTAGAGCTACCATTATGGTCATGAAAAATTAATTGTTGTTTTATTTTGAATGCACATTTATAAATTTTAAAGCCAATTTTTTGCCAAATTATAATCAATAAAATACTTTACACTAATTGAAAACACATGACTAAGGGCATTGTTGTTGAGTAATTGGTTGATGTTTTGACTGTAGTTTTTGTTGATTTCATTTTGAAATACAGCCGCATTATTGCGATACAAAACGGATACTTGGCTACCTGGAGCAAACCACCAATTGTAAGACAAATCCATGTTCCAAGAACTGAAATCTTGATTTTGTGGATTGTTAAAATAATCCAATGGTTCTAATCTTCCAAAGTCATTCAATGTTAGGTAATTTTTATTTTCTACAAACGACCAATAATGTCTAAAAGAAGCATTTAAAGTCATTTTGCTGTTCAACGAGTATTTAATCCAAGCAGCGGTATTCAAAGAAGTTACATTTCTATTCCCAAACACAATCACATCAGCAGTAGTAGCATTGCTGTCTGCATCTCCAAAAAATTGATAGCCTTTGATATTGGTATCTTTGATGTAATCAAGTTGTATTTGAAATGAAAATTTATCAGAAAATCTATATCTAGGAGTAACGTGTATCCCAAATGTTGTTTGCTTGTCTGTATCAAAAAACACCAAATAGGGATTGAAATCTATGGCAAATTTGTAGTTGTAATTTGTAGAAAGATAAAACCAGTTTTCAATACTTCTTGGCTGGATAACATATCTGTTGGCCACACGGGGTTCGTAGTAATTGTATTTTTCAAAAGGTTTTATTTCCATGCCATACTCATAAAAATTATTGTTTTTGGAGTTAAAATCATTAACAATATCAATCACATTTTCTTGTATTTTGTTGGTTTCTTTGTGCCAACGGGCATTTGCAAAAAGGCTGGTTCTGAATGAGTTAAGGTGTTTTGTTGGTTTCAAAGTTCGATAATTGAAACCGCCATTTAAGGTATAATAATTGGTTTCATAATTGATTCCTAAATCGTTAATGTCATACTCTTTAGTAACCACACCAATTCTGGCATTGTATCTGTATTTGCCACCATTATCTGCAAAACCTATATTGGTCGACACCCCGTCTTTGCGGTTGTCATCATTTACAAAGCTGTATTTTAGATCTCCCGAAATTTTGAATGTATTTGATTTTGAGTTCAAATCCCAAATTAAGCCCGAAACATTGGCATCTCTAAAATTACCATTTCGCATAACATTTGTATTGATAATAGAAAAAGATGAATTTTTTCTAAACCTTTGATCCAAAACAAATATGTTGTAATTGGTTAATGGTTCCACCGTTTTGGATGTAGTTTGATTGGTATCGGCATTATAAATTGTGGCAAAAGTTTGTTCTGTAACCGCATTTAAAAAACCAATTCCTAAACCGTCTTTTGTACGTCCTGATATTTTTGTAGCATTGATAAGGGCTACACTTGTTGGGTTTTCAATATACGATTCATTATCAGCCAGTGTATAACTTGGACTGCCTCCAATACGTCGTGAATAAAACAGCCCACCTTTTGAAAACAAGTCGGTACCTTCTGTAAAAAAAGCCCTATTTTCATCAAATTGTTGTTCAAAAGGAGTTAAGTTTAATATTTTATTATCATATTTGGTTTGTCCAAAATCAGGTATCAAAATGGCATCTAATGTAAAGGCATCGTTGATACCATATTTAATATCCAAACCTCCTTTTGGAGTGCCTTTGGTTTTTAAATCTTTGCTGGCATTCAAATAAAATGACGAATAAGGCAGTAAAAATAATCGAGTAGGGGTTTTTATATCTGCAATACCTGTCAAAATACCACTTTGTTGTGTAAAAGTACCTATTTTGTTATCTACTGGGTTCCAAACATATTTTTGATTGGCTCGTTTAATCATTCTAAAAAAGTTGAAACCCCATGTTTGTGTTTTTTCGCTCGAAAACCGCAATGCAGCATAAGGAATTTTCATTTCTACAACCCAACCTTTGTCTGTAATCACAGCTTTGCTATCCCAAACGGTATCCCAAGAATAATCTTCTCCTTGACTATCTGAAGCCACACAATCTGATTGGGTGTCGGCTACAGAAACAAAAAATCTAAAATCTTGTTGCCCATCATTAAAACCATTAATAAAAACGCCAAAAATGTCGGCAGTTCCAAAATCATCCCGAGGAGTAAGTTCTTTTAAAATTTTTTGTGGCTCGTCATCAAGCAATAAAGCTGCAATATATATAGCGTCGTTGTCATATAAAACTTTCACATCAGTGCTTTTTTCTGGCAAAATGTGCTTGCCATTGTCGGGCTCAAACATAATAAAATCTGTTCCAGCTGTGGCACTTTCCCAAGATTTCTCAGAAAGCTTTCCGTCAATCACTATTTTTTCGGATATGAATTGGGTTTTTAGTTCTTTCTTTTGTGCCAAAACTGAAAATGTACTACAAAATAATAATGTATAAAAAATAAACTTCATTTGATTTGAGTTGTAATATTATATGTTGAATTTGAGAAAAACGTTAATTCCTTTTTTCTAGTATATAATAGACACTTTTTTATCTTTTTTGTTACAATTAAATTGATAATATTCCAATTTGTATTAAGGATTTTGAAAATGTCAATTTGAAACTATTTTTTTTTTTAAAGTAAATATTATTTATTTTAACCCAACTTGC
>NZ_MUGT01000009.1 GCF_002217205.1 Flavobacterium branchiophilum NBRC 15030 = ATCC 35035
GAAAAAATTTAAAAAAAATCGTTTTATAGCCAGACAACAACACTGTTTTTTTTGAATAATACAACAAAAAACAACCATCCACACAAGGGCATGCCGCCAAAAAAAAGAAAGCCCCCACGCCCCAAACCCTTCAGGCGGGGCTTCCTTTTTTTGCCGTCGGGCTATCACGAGCACATGGTGCCTTGCTCTATCCCTCATGCGGACAACCTCCAATGGACAGTCTCCATTCACCAAAGATTTTTTTTAAACTTCTTTTTTATCATTTCACACTTCTAATTTCTCATTTCTGACCTCTAACTTCTTATTTCTAACTTCTTGCTTCTCATTTCTTGCTTCTAACCTCTTGCTTCTAACCTCTTGCTTCTAACTTCTTGCTTCTCATTTTTATTTAATCAAAAAAGTTGCAAAATGTTTTTTTGTTTGTACTTTTGTGAAGTGGATATAGAATGTTAAAAACGCAATAACTTTCGTATATCTACTAGTTGTGCGTCATTGTAGCGAACCGCAAAACCGACAGTAAACACAAAGATAAAAATTATTATCTTGCAGACTTTTTAGAAAAGTAAAATGGCAAACGAAAAAAAGACAGACATATTTATAAGCAAACTTCTTGAAAGTGCTGAAATAAAATACACACCAAACGGAAGTGATATTAAAGAAATTCAAGACGCATTAAAAACAGCTTCCAAAAAAGGAACAGGAAAATCAGGTTTTCCTGAATTTGTTGCAATTTCGAGAGATTTTATTTTGGTTATCGAAGACAAATCAGAACTTGAAAAACAAGTTTTGTATGAAGACGATAACAAACAAATAATTTCAACAAATCAAAAAGCCGTTACAAATTATGCTGAAAATGGTGCTTTACACTATGCAAACGAAATTTTAGCTAAAACAAATTTCAAAAAAATATTTGCTTTTGGTTGTACAGGAGACGAAAAACACCATATAATTAGACCGATTTTTGTAGATAAACAAGGTTATAAACTATTAGACAAAGTTGAAAATTTTGAAAACTTTACAACTGAAAATATAGAAAAATACTACAAAGAACAAGTTTTAGGAGAAACACCACAAGAAACTCTTGAACTTGAAGATATATTAAAAAAAGCAAAAGAGTTACACGAATCTTTACGTAATTATGGACAATTAGGCGATGCAGAAAAACCTTTGGTTGTTTCTGCTTTAATGTTGGCATTAAGTGAAGAATCTTTTTCTATCGACCAATTAACAGGCGATACTTTAAAAACAGACGGACAAAAAATTTATGATGCACTTTCCACACATATGGACAGAGTGCAAGTACAACCTATTGTAAAAAAAGACAAAGTTCTTAATCAGTTTACAATTATTAAAGACAGAACACTTTTAAACCAAAAAGACGAACGATTAAAAGAAACAATTTCAAAGGAAAATTATTTAGAAAAAACACCCTTAAAATATTTTGCTGAATATATTCAAAAGAACATTCTAAAATCTGTAAAAGCCAATACAGCAGAAGATGTATTAGGAAGATTTTATGGTGAGTTTATGCGTTACGGAAATAACGATGGACAAACATTAGGAGTAATCCTAACACCAAAACATATTACCGAATTGTTTTCTGAAATTATAGAACTTAAACCCTCTGACAGAATTTTTGACCCTTGTTGTGGCACAGGAGGTTTCTTAATTGCAGGTATGCATAAAATGCTTAACGAAGCTAAAACCAAAAAAGAAAAAGACAATATCAAAAAGGAACATATTCACGGAATAGAATTGCGTGAAAATATGTTTGCGATTGCTACAACCAATATGATTTTGCGTGGCGATGGTAAAAGTAATTTGATACAAGATGACTTTTTAAAGCAAAATGTTGAAGATTTAAAAAAGAACAATTATACAGTTGGGTTTATCAATCCGCCTTATTCACAAGCAAAGGGAAAAGACACAGCACATTTATCTGAAATAAATTTTATCAAACATTTATTAGATAGTTTGGCAGAAAATGGTCGTTGCGTTGCAATTATTCCTCAATCTACAATGGTTGGTAAAACCAAAGAAGACAAGGCAATCAAAAAACAAATTTTACAAAGTCATACATTAGAAGGAGTAATCACTTTAAATAAAAATACTTTTTATGGTGTTGGCACAAATACTTGTATTGCAATATTTACAGCACATAAACCACATTCAGACAAAAAATATTGCAAATTTGTGAATTACGAAGATGACGGCTTTATTGTAAGCAAACACATTGGATTAGTTGAAACGACAAGAGCAATTTCTCAAAAAAACCATTTATTAGATTGTTGGTTACACAACAAAAGAGCAGAAACTAAATTTATGGTAGAAACTACCATTGAAGCTGAAGACGAATGGCTACACTCATTTTACTATTTCAACGACGAAATACCAAAAGAAGAAGATTTTGAAAAAACTATTGCTGATTATCTCACTTTTGAGTTTAATATGATAATGCAAGGCAGAGAATATTTATTTGATAACCAAGAACTTTAAAATGGAAATGGATTTGAAAAATATTCAGTGGGGTGAATTTGAAATTGGTAAAATTTTCAATGTATCTACAGGTAATTTATTACCTAAAGAAATATTAAAACAAGGTAATATTCCAAGAATAACTGCAACAGATAACAACAATGGTATTTATGGTTTATATCAAAAAGTAAGCCACAAAAATTATAGAGAATTTACTAATTTTATTTCTGTTTCATTTTTAGGTTCTGTTTTTTACCATTCATATACAGCAAGTTTGGATATGAAAATTCACACTATTCAAATTCCTAATAAAGAGTTAAATACTTATTTGGCTGAATTTTTAATCTTATGTATTAAAAGAACTGTTTCTATTTTTTCTTACGGAGACCAACTTTCAAGTAGTGATTTGCCAAAAAAGAAAATACTTCTTCCAATAAATAAAAAAGGCGAACCTGATTATGCTTTTATGGAGAAGTATATGCGACAAAAGGAAAGTGCCAAGCTTGTAAATTTTCAAAACTATATCAGCGAAAGAATTGAACAGGTAAAGAACTTTAAAAATGTTGGTCAATTTGAAAATAGAATATGGAAAGAGTTTAAGCTAACTAATATATTTAATTTCGCAAAAGGAGACCAAAATAATATGGCAAACATAGAAAAGGGACAAATACCTTTGGTTTCTGCAAAAAAAGGAGATAACGGATGTAAAGATTTTGCAAGTCAAAAAAACAAAAAATTATTTAGCAAAAACAGTCTAACCCTAAATAATGATGGCGATGGTGGTGCAGGAATTTCATTTTATCAACCATTTGATTATTTATTAGACAGCCACGTTACAGCTTTAAATCCAAAAACAGAATTAAACAAACATATTCTTCTTTTTATTTCTCGTTGCATAACAGCTCAACAAGAAAAATTTGGACACGGATATTCAATAAATAATCAAAGATTAAAAGTTTTTAAATTAATGTTGCCAATCGACAAAAAAGGCGAACCTGACTACGACTTTATGGAAAATTACACAAAGAAATTGGAGTACGAAAAATTGACAAATTACTTAACAAGAAAAACAACGAACGCCTAACAGCAGTTTGGCAAAATGGCGGTTTAGTGCCAAATTGAACATTTGGTTTTCAAAAGAAATTTAGTGCTAAATTGAAAGTAAGTGCTTCAAAATCCGCCACTTCGCCAAGCTACAAACCGTTATGTGCTATGCTGACGAGCGACCGTACAAAAAATTAACGACCGTACAAAAATGAGTAGAATTAACATACAAGGAACTATTGACAACATACGGAGCAAATCCAATGTTTACACACCTATTATTGAGGCAATAGTTAACTCTATTCAATCAATTGTAGATAAAAAATCTGAAAATGGTAAAATTGAAATTATTTTACATAGAGAAAACACAATTGAGTTAGAAAATGCAAAACCCAATATAAAAACTATTGAAATTAGAGATAATGGTTTAGGTTTTACACAAGAAAATAGAGACAGTTTCGATACATTTTATAGTGAATTAAAGAAAGATATTGGAGGAAAAGGGTTTGGCAGATTTATGTTTGTCAAGTATTTTAAAAATGTAAAAATTGAAAGTGTTTTCAAAAATGATTTAGACATTTTGAGTGGTCGTAAGTTCCGATTTGGAAAAGAATACGAAATAATTGTTGATGAAAAAATTGAAGAAACAAAAGCAGTTGATACTTATACAAATTTAGTTTTAGAAGGAATAAAAGATGGGCATTCATTTGAAAAACAAATTGAAACAATCGCTAAAAAAATACTTGAAAAGACATTGATATTTTTCATAAATAGTTCTTTCAAGTGTCCAACTATTATTATCAAAGAACACGACAATTCTCAATCTATAATTTTAAACGATTATTTGAAAGGAAAAAACGAAATTCAACTATTTAAAAGTTGCGAATTTCCTTTAACAAATGCAAAAGACAATCAAATCTTAACTTTTACAGCGAAAATCTTTAAAATATATTTTCCAGGTAGTCAGAAAAGCAAAATTAGTTTAACAGGACATAATAGAGAAGTAACAGAAACACCTTTGCATAAATATGTTCCAGAATTTGAAGATGATTTTTACGATGAAGATGAAAACGGAACTAAAAAAAATTACATCATAAAGACTTATATTTTAGGAGATTATCTTGACACAAATGTTTCAATAGAACGAGAAAATTTTGATTTCCCAAAAGATAGTACCAGTCTTTACTTTCCATTTTCACAAGCAGAAATTGAAAAGCAAGCAGGTATTATAACAAAAGAAGCCTTTGGCGAAGATGTACAAGTTCGTTCTGAAAAGAAGCATCAAGTAATACGAGATTATGTAAATAATTCAGCACCTTGGCACAAGTCATATTTAAAGGAATTAGACATTTCTGCTATTACTTATAATCTTAAAGAGGAAAACATAGAATTAGCACTTCAAGAAGTGAAATTTAAAAAAGAACAATCAACAAGAGCAGAAATAAAAGAACTTTTAAATTCGCCAGATACGGATTATAATGGAAGAATGGCAGAGGCAATTTCTAAAATATCTGAAATTGGTAAAAGTGATTTGGCTCATTATGTTTATAATCGTAAAAATGTTTTAGAAGCATTAACCCAACTTTTAAAAAGACGTGAAGATGGTAAAGGAGAATTAGAAAAAGATGTTCACAACCTTATTTTTCCAATGGGACGAAACTCTGAAAATTGTGACTACCACGAGCATAATTTATGGTTGTTAGATGAACGGTTGGTTTTTTCAGAATATGTTGCATCAGACAAGAAAATATCTACAAAAAAGGATGCATTGGGAGAACCCGACTTGATTGTCTTTGACCAAAAACAATCATTTAGAAGTGGGGATAATAATTTTAGTAATCCGTTGACTATTTTTGAATTTAAAAGACCTAAAAGAGAAAATTACAAAGAAGAGGATGACCCTATTTTACAAATTGGAAAATACTTAAAAGACATTCGAGCAGGAAAATATGAAATGCCCGAAGGATTAGAAAAAATAAAAGTTAATGAAAATACACCAGTTTATGGTTACGTTGTTTGCGACTTGACAGATAAAATCATTGAATTTGCTGAAAAGCATCAACTTATTGTAAGTCCTGACAAAGAAGGCTATTTTGGTTTTCATAATGGCTACAAAATGTATATTGAAATAATAAGTTTTAAAAAATTAATGAGCGATGCGACTTTACGTAACAAAATTTTCTTTAAAAAATTACAACTTGAATAAAAGCACAGCACATAATCGAGTAGACTGCCCTGCCAGAAACTAGCAGGGAGAGCCTCTCAAATGTTCACATTCACGAAATCCTAAAAAAACAAATAAAACTTTGAGTACACCACCGAGCATACGGGTCACGTACTCGGCGGTTCGCAAAGAGATGGGTTGAGTTGGATGTAAAGTTCTGTTAATGAAACGTATCCTCGTTTCTTCAAGCGGTTTAACGTAATTCTATTTCTTAAAAAAAATATTTTCTAAAATTGTAACATCAAATATTAATCAAAAACTAAAACAAATATTTCGTATTTTTGCACAAACATTTTAAGTGATGAATAAGAAATTAATTCGATTTGATTGGGCAATAAAACGACTTTTGAGAAATAAAGCCAATTTTGTGGTGCTTGAAGGTTTTTTGAGTGAATTGTTGTTTGATAACATCAAAATCGAACAAATTTTAGAAAGCGAAAGCAATCAGGAATACGATGACAATAAATTCAATCGTGTAGATATATTAACGCATAATTCTAAAAATGAAATCATCATCATCGAAATTCAAAGCTCTTATGAAATTGATTACTTCCATCGAATGGCTTATGGTGTTTCAAAAACCATTTCAGAAAACTTAAATCTTGGACAAAAATATTCGGAAATTAAGAAAGTAATTTCCATAAATATCGTCTATTTTGACCTCGGACAAGGGCAAGATTATATTTATCGTGGTAAAACGGAATTCAAAGGATTACATCAAAACGATGTTTTGGGATTATCTGAAAAACAAAAACAAACTTTTTTAAAACAAGAAGTTGCTGATATTTTTCCTGAATATTATTTGTTGAAAGTAAATCAATTCAACGATATTGCAAAAGATACTTTAGACGAATGGGTTTACTTCCTGAAAAACAGCGAAGTAAAAGACGATTTCAAAGCCAAAGGTTTGAAAGAAGCCAACGAAGTCTTGGACATCATGCGTCTTGATAAAGAAGACCAATATGGTTATAATCGCTATTTAGACAGTTTGCATTTAAAAGCAAGTGAACTGTTTTCTTTGCAAACTGAGGCGGAGTTTAAAATTAAGGAAAATATAGCCAAGAATTTAATCATAAATGGTTTAGATAATGAATTAATTTCAAAATCAACTGGTTTGACAATTGAAAAAGTTAAAGAATTGAGAAATGAAACGGACAATTAAATCTTCTGCCAACAAGCGTTTTGCAAGATTGCGGGGTAAGTGCTTTTTTAGAAACATTTGTGCTTAATCAAAGTTTAGGTGTTTTTAGAAACTTTTGTTCTACTAATTCCGCCACATCGCCAAGCCACAAACCGTCAGGCTGTGAAAAAACCTTGTTTATTATCCAAAAAACCAAAAAAACGCTGGTTTTTGAATGTAATAGAAGCCATTTGCGAAAGGGTTATTTTTAAGTAGCATTATTTTGTTGCCAAAAAACGTGGGCTGTAAAACGATGTTTTGAGGTGGGTTTGGGTAAAAAAAACTATTTTATTTCATAGTTTTTTATTATTTTTGAAAAAATATTAAACGGCAAGTTTTTTCACAGACTGACGTTAGCAGAAAGCTTAGAAAAACTGAATGTGAAAAGGAAATTAACTAAAATTTGAAATTATGTTAGAATTACTTTGGGGAATATTAAATATTTCAATACTTTTCTACTTTATAATTATTTGCTTTAAAGTAATTAAAATTGTCCGTGAAAATCTTGGAGGAATTGCTACATTAATTTTTGTTCTTGGACTAATGTCATTTATTG
Organism: Flavobacterium branchiophilum NBRC 15030 = ATCC 35035; assembly: GCF_002217205.1. Lineage (GTDB taxonomy): Bacteria > Bacteroidota > Bacteroidia > Flavobacteriales > Flavobacteriaceae > Flavobacterium > Flavobacterium branchiophilum. Next base: position 7,480 of record NZ_MUGT01000009.1, read on the forward strand.
CTAAACCAAACGTTGAAAACAATAAAATAAAAATTTTTGACGTTAAAGACGAAAGCAAAATTGTAGGTGAAGTGAAAATTAATGGTCATATCTTTACTGAAGATATAATTTTAGAAAAAAAATTAGTAACTACAATTAGCGCAACGATTACATTTAAGGAATATGATCAACAGGTTAGAATTATAAATGCCTACACAATGATGACAGGATTTGTAAGTGGAATTGATTGGAAAGCTTCAAACGTTCACATTACAAAGAATAATGACAATTCATATAATTACCAAATAATTGGAACAAGAGATTGGAGAATATTAGGAATAAGAATTTATACTAATATGGAAGATTACAAAGGAAAATTTAAAATTTAATAATAAGGCCATCTGCCAACAGCTAGCCTTTCGTTGCATCTGCAAGCCGAGCAATGAATTGTAATCAACGAATACCTATAAAAAACAAAATCCAAGAGTTAAACCGATTACACTCACGCCCCTTATGGGTTTGTCGAAAAGTTTTTGGTTTGCATTTCAAGAGGATTTGGTTCCTCTTTTTTATATCTATTTATTTACACCTACAAGGTTTTGGAAACCTTGCAGGTGGGATAACGTAATTCGCCACTCCCACACAAATCCCACCGCATGCTTATCAGAAATTCCTTGATTATATTGCATGTTTAAATGTACAAAAAATAATAATAAAAAACACTATTTTATCTTATTTTTTTATTATTTTTTTATTATTTTTTTATTATTTTTTTATTATTTTTTTATTATTTTTGAAAAATATTTAACGGCAGTTTTTTCACAGGCTGGCGTTAGCTACAATTTTAAACTAAAATCGGGTTATGAAGTATATTCAAATTTCAGAACATATAAAAGAAATTATCTAAAATCATTAGAAAATTTCGAAGTTAAAAGCTTAAAAGATATCAGCCGTTTTCACGATGAATTAATTAATGTCAGAACTAATACCCAATATACATATAAAATTGCCCAATCT
>NZ_MUGT01000090.1 GCF_002217205.1 Flavobacterium branchiophilum NBRC 15030 = ATCC 35035
TTAACTAAACGACATTGATATTGATATTATAAAATAATATGGCAAACCAAAAAAAGAGAAATTCATGTTGATGATCATATATTATTCCTGCAAAAAAGAACTCATATAACAATGAAAAAATCATAATATAAGCTATTCTTATAGTAATTATTAATTTTTTATGAGTTAAATAACTTTTTATGAAAACAATTAAGGCAGGTAAAAAAGCTGTAAATGTAAAAAAGGCAAAAATGTAAGCACCACAAATTAAATTTACTATGGTTATATAGATACTTCCCCAAAAAAATAATGCAAAATTTTGGGTAAACTGTTTAATATAAATCGCAACAATTTGTTCTATTTCTTTATGAAATGATTTACTTTTTTTTTGCATTATATTTTATTTTATTTACAGTATATTTGAACTAAAATATAAAATTTAAAAATATCCATGTTCAATTTGATGTTAATTGAATTAAACTATACATTTTTACAATTACATCATGAATTTCATACGGTTTTGTAATTACCGCATCAAAACCTACTTTTTGGCAAGTATAAAAATCTTGGTCTATTGTGTTTGCTGTTAGTGCTATTATTGGTATTTTTTTTAAATTTTCATCTTTAGATGTTCTAATTTGTTTTGTGGCTTCGATACCATTCATAATTGGCATTAATATATCCATCAAAACAATATCAAACTTATTTTCGATAAGCAAATCAATTGCTTTTTTTCCATTTTCAGCAATTATTATTGTACATTTTTTTAAATTATTTATCAATAATTTTTGAAGTATTTTTTGATTGATTTTATTATCTTCAACTATCAATATTTTTAAATTGGACAAATTTTCGATTATTACATCGTTTACATAACTTGAAGTTGATTGAATTTGAGCAATTACAAAAGGAATTTGAATTACAAAACAAGTTCCTTCATTTAATGTGCTTTTAACAGAAATAGTACCACCCATTAGATCGATAATTTCCTTTGTAATGTAGAGTCCCAATCCGATTCCATTACTATTCAAATTATTTTTAGATTGGTAGTATTTTTCAAAAATTGCGTTCAAATTTTCGTTTGCAATACCAATTCCGGTATCAATAATTTCTATAATCAGATTGATTTTATTTTTTTCAATTACTTCTTTATTCATAATAACTTGAACCGATCCTTTTTCTGTAAATTTAATAGCATTAGAAATAATGTTCATCAAAACTTGATTGAAACGTTGGGTGTCGCCATAAACATATTTAGGAAAATCCGACTTTTTAATTAATTCATACATTAATTTTTTTTGATTGATCATATTTTGATTGATCTTAAAAATAAAATCTACATTTTCCTCAATACTAAATGTATTTTGAGTCAATTTGAACTCACCAAGATTAATTTTGGAATAATCTAAAACGTCATTTATTAAACTCAAAAGATGATTGGAGGAATAATTCATAATAGTTTGATATTCAATTACTTCACTATTTACAAGCTTGTCCGAAATGAGTAAATCAGATATACCTTTAATGGCATTCAAAGGTGTTCTCATTTCATGGCTAATAGTTGCAAAAAAATAGTCTTTTACTTTTTGAATATGAATTTGTTTTTGTTTATAATCTTCAAGTTCAATATTTCTAACTAACATTCCTCCTAAAATTCTTTCAAAAAACCTATTATTAATTGTTTCTAAATAAATTATAGCACATACTATCAACGCAAAATGAGAAAATTTCCAAAAAAAATAATAATGTATCTGTTCACAATATTCAGAGAAATCTAAAAAAGGAGCATAATAAATCATAAACATGGTGAATATGATAAATAAATGTAAGCTAATAGCTTTTTTTTGAAAAATGATTGTATTTAAATTATAAAATAATAAAATAAACCACCAAAATAAAAAGGGATGTTTCCTGTCATAAATTATTGCAACGCAAAAAAAATCAAGAAACAAGCAACAAATAACTAATATGATGTCATTTGTAGTACTTGCAATGGGAAGTTGGTTGATTTTTCTATATATTATTAAAATTATAGAAGGTAATATAAATAATATATTAAAAAATGCAAAAATATAGGCACCGCAAATCATATTTATTATTGACGATGCAAGGTTACCAAAAATAAAAAGCATCAAAATTTCTTTAAACTGGATAATATACAGTTTAACAATTTTTTGAACTTCGTTATTATAGGCATTAGAATTCATCTTTAACAAATACTTTTTGTTTCATTAAATAACTAATTTTGCCTAGAACATCATCTATTTCAAAAGGTTTTGTAATGACATCATTCACACCAACATCATAACACTCTTTGAAATTATTTTCCCAAACATTGGCTGTTATTGCTATAATTGGTACATTTTGTATGTCTGTGTTTGCCATAGTTCGTATATACTTTGTAGCGTCTAATCCATTCATGATGGGCATAATGATATCTAATAAAACAATATCGTATGGTTTTTTTTCTAATTCTGCTAAAGCTAATTTGCCATTATCTACAATTGTTATTTTACAGTTTTTCAAATTGTTACTTAATAATTTACTCAGTACAATTTGATTTACTTTATTATCCTCTGCAATTAATACGTTTAAATTCGATAAAAAATCATAATCAATTTGAGCAATACAATTTTCTTCATCATGAGTCTCTAAAAATTCAAATGGGATTTCTAATTTAAATATGGTTCCAATCCCAACTTGACTATCAACGGTAATAGATCCATCCATTAAATCCACAATTTGCTTGGTAATAAACATTCCTAAACCTATACCACTTTCAGAATGAGCTATTTTGGCACGGAAATATTTGTCAAAAATAAAGGCCAAATTAGATTCTGAAATTCCCATGCCAGAATCTGTAATGGTAAGATTGAGCCGAAAACATTTAGGCATTTCTGGATCATAATATCCTTGATATACTATATTAACAAACCCTTTTTTAGTAAACTTGATTGCATTTGAAATTAAGTTCATCAAAACTTGGTTGAATCGTTGGGCATCCCCCACAACAAATTTTGGCAAATCTGATTTTCTTTCTAATGTATAATCTAATTTTTTGTCTTTTGCAATATTTTTATTAGTATTAAAAACAAAATGAATGTTGTCTTCCAAATCAAACTGACCATGTGACAAACTAAATTCGCCTAAATTAATTTTTGAAAAATCCAATACATCATTTACTAAATTCAAAAGATGATCTGAAGAATAATTCATTATTTTTTGATAATCTTCTATCTCTTTTTGAGTTAATTTTTTTGACACTAATAAATCTGAAATCCCTTTAATTGCATTAAGCGGCGTTCGCATTTCATGACTAATTGTGGTAAAAAAAGTGTCTTTTACTTGTTGAATATTAATTTGATTGGACTTGTAAATGGCCAATTCGTTTTTTTCAATTAATATTTCATCTATATGTCTATCAAATACTTTTCGGCTAATGGTTTCAATATATACAATTGACATTAATACAAATAAAATATTCACATCTCTAAACAATTCAGGGCTTTTATTGATTTCATGAATGCTATCATTAAAATTCAAAAACTCAAAGGTATTGATGGCGTAAACCGTAATAATTATAAATATATAGAAATAAACCGCTTTTTTTTGAAAATTAATGGGCTTTACCATAAAAAAAAACAATAAAAACCATACATTCAAAAATGGATAAGTTACGTTATAACAAACTCCAACCACTGTAAAATTGATAAAAATAAAAAAAAATACAAATATAGCTTGTAGTATAGATATTTTTAATTTTCTATGTTTAATTAAACTATAAGATATAATAAATAAAGTTGGAATTACACAAATTAAATTTACTTTTGCAACAAACTTTAGCCCTAAATAATAATCAATTGCAGAAACAATTATGGCAATTATCACATAAAAAACTACACTCGTAGGAAAATAAGCAATAAAATGTTTAAATATATTGTCAATTTCACTCTTAAACGTAATTTCTTTTTTCATTTTTTAAAACTTTATTTAGAATAATTTCTATAAGTACTATAATTTTGGTTTATATAAAATGTAGGTAGCAAAAAAAAAATATTCTACTTAAAAATGTTATATCGTTACTATTTTGCTTAAAATATTAGATTAATTTACGCAATTCGTAATTTGCATCACACTAGATTTGGAAGAACAAATCTAATTTATTCTTTTGTATTTAATGTTAATTTTTCCATTTTTTTAATAATATCGTTAATTTCATAGGGTTTGGTAATTACATCGTTAATACCCGACGCATAGCATGATTTTAAATCATTTCGCCATATATTGGCCGTTAAAGCAATTATAGGCAACTGATTAATCAAGCTACTTTTATGATTCCTAATCCATTTTGAAGTGTCTAATCCATTCATATTTGGCATAATCAAATCCATTAAAACTATATCAAAATAATGAACCCCCATTTTTTCGATGGCTTCTAATCCATCATTTGCAATCAAAATGCTACTATTTTTTATATTATTTTGTAACAATTTATGCAAAACTAATTGGTTAATTTTATTGTCCTCAACTATCAAAATACGTAAATTTTCTAATTTATTTCCTGTATTTATCAATTGAGTAGCTGCATCTTCTATTTTTTCTATTACTACTTTCAAAGGCAATTCCATTTCAAAAATAGTTCCTTCTTTCAATTGACTATGCACATTAATTTGCCCTTTCATCATTTCGATTATTTTTTTAGTTATAAATAATCCTAAACCAATGCCACTACTGTTTAAATTATTTTTTGCCTGAAAATATTTATCAAAAATTAAAGGTAAATTAGCTTCATCTATGCCAATTCCTGTATCCTGAACCATTATTTTAAGCATAAATACAGTATTGTCCTTGATAAATTTGCCTCCATATATAACCTTAACCCCTCCTTTGTTTGTAAATTTTATAGCATTAGAAATCAAATTCATCAATATTTGATTGAACCTTTGAATATCTGACAATACCAATTTTGGTACAGCTGTGTCTTTTATCAATTCATAACTTATACCTTTATTTTGAGCGGTATCTTTGTTGATATTAAATGCAAAATTAATGTTTTCTTCTACATTCAAATTTTGTTCAACTAATCTAAACTCACCTAAATTGATTTTGGTATAATCAAAAACATCATTTACCAAATTCAATAAATGATTTGCAGAATAGTTCATAATACGTTGGTATTCTGTAATCTCTTCGACTGTTAGCTGTTCTGAAATGAGCAAATCCGAAATACCTTTTAAGGCGTTCAATGGCGTACGCATTTCATGGCTAATGGTAGAAAAAAAAGTGTCCTTTCCCTTTTGAATATTATTTTGATATTCTTGAAATAACTCTAATGCTTTATTTTTGAACATTAAATCTACCAAAAACACCCTAAACATTTTAAAATTTGACCATTTTATAATACAAACAGCAATAAACAATATTATAATATGAAAATACTTCCATGTAATATAGTATTTTACAACTTTTTCTGAATATTCTGAAAAATCAAAAACTTCAAAATTCCATAACAAAAAAACAGTAGCGGCTAAAATAGCATAGAAAAAAATAGCTGTCTTTTGAAAATTCAAAAAATCAATCAAAAATAAAATTACAAGAAAATAGGTATATAAAAATGGGTGTTTATTAAAATAAATGGTTGCAATAATCACTATAGACGCATACAAACAAAAAATTAAAAGATAAACTTGGTTAATGCTGATGGCGAAATTCTTTCTTTTGTAATAATTTACAAACAATAAAAAAATGGGAGGTATCAAAAAAATGGTTAATATTATACCCCCTAAATATTGACCACAAATAAAATCTACTATTATTATAATAATACTTGACAATATATATGCAAAAAGTAGATAAATGAATTTGTCTGAATATCCATTTATAATACTTTCATACTCTTTTTTAAACGAATGGTCGTCCATATATTTTTTTTTCTAAAGACAAATATAAAAAAAAATGCTATACTTTTTAGGTATAGCATTTTTTATCATTTAAAATAAATTAAAACTTGAATCGTTTTCTATCATTTTCAGTTAAATATATTTTTCTCAAACGAATACTTTTTGGTGTAACCTCAACATATTCATCTTTTTGGATGTATTCTAATGCTTCTTCAAGTGAGAAAATAATTGGTGGAATAATTCTCGCTTTTTCATCATTTCCAGAAGAACGAACATTTGATTGTTTCTTAGCTTTCGTTACATTGATACACATATCATCGCTACGAGAGTTTTCTCCAATTACTTGTCCTTCATAGATTTCATCATTTGGATTCACAAAGAATTTACCACGATCTTGTAATTTATCGATAGAATACGGAATGGCTTTTCCGTTTTCCATAGAAATTAACGACCCATTATTTCTTCCTGGAATTTCACCTTTGTAGGGTTCGTATCCAATATAACGGTGAGCCATAATAGCCTCTCCAGCTGTTGCAGTCAATAATTGGTTACGCAATCCGATAATTCCACGAGATGGAATATTGAATTTTACAATCATTCGTTCTCCTTTGGCTTCCATAGATATCATTTCTCCTTTTCGAATAGAAACAAATTCTACAGCACGACCCGAAAGATTCTCTGGCAAATCAATGGTTAATTCCTCAATTGGCTCACATTTTTTACCATCAATTTCTTTGATAATAACTTGTGGCTGACCAATTTGCAATTCATAACCTTCTCTTCTCATGGTTTCAATAAGAACAGATAAGTGCAAAACGCCACGACCAAAAACCATGAATTTATCAGCCGAATCGGTTTCACCTAGCTTCATAGCTAAGTTTTTCTCTAATTCTTTTGTTAATCTTTCACGGATATGACGAGAGGTTACAAATTTTCCTTCTTTACCAAAGAAAGGCGAATCGTTGATTGTAAACAACATACTCATTGTTGGTTCATCGATGGCAATGGTTTGCAAAGCTTCTGGGTTTTCAAAATCGGCAATAGTATCACCAATTTCAAAACCTTCGACACCCACAATGGCACAAATATCTCCTGCTATTACTTGAGCTACTTTTTTTCGACCCAAACCTTCAAAAGTATGCAATTCTTTTATTCTGGATTTCATCACTTTCCCATCTCTTTTCACTAATGAAATAGGCATACTTTCTGTCAAAACTCCTCTTTCCAATCGACCAATAGCGATTCGACCTGTAAAAGAAGAAAAATCCAAAGAAGTAATCAACATTTGAGGTGTTCCTTCAGATACTTTTGGTGCAGGCACATTGGCAATAACCATATCTAACAATGGTTCGATGTTTTCGGTTTGGTTTTTCCAATCGTCTGACATCCAGTTGTTTTTAGCCGAACCATAAACTGTTGGAAAATCCAATTGTTCTTCGGTAGCACCCAATTCAAACATCAAGTCGAATACTTTTTCATGCACTTCCTCTGGCGTACAATTTTCTTTATCTACTTTATTGATTACTACACATGGTTTTAGACCAAGGTCTATGGCTTTTTGCAACACAAAACGGGTTTGTGGCATTGGCCCTTCAAAGGCATCTACTAACAAACAAACACCATCGGCCATGTTTAAAACACGCTCTACCTCTCCACCAAAATCGGCGTGACCAGGTGTGTCGATAATATTAATTTTGGTTCCTTTATAATTTACCGAAACGTTTTTTGAGGTGATTGTAATTCCTCTTTCACGTTCCAAATCATTGTTGTCAAGGATTAAGTCGCCTGTGTTTTCGTTTTCACGAAATAATTGGCAGTGGTACATAATTTTATCAACCAAAGTCGTTTTACCGTGGTCAACGTGGGCAATAATTGCAATGTTTCTAATAGATTCCATCTGTGATTTTTAATGGGTGCAAAGGTACACTTTATTTTAATATAAAAAATTAATTTTTTTTATTTTAAATTGGAACATTTTTGAGATTACATGGCTGCATCTATTTCATTTAATGTGTTGAAAATCAATATATTTATAAAAACTTAATAGATCCTAGCAAAAGGAGGTATTGTGCAATCATTTTTTGCAAAAAAGAGAAGCTTATTGGAATACAAAACATTTTAATTAAAAAAATAATTAGCACTTTTTATATTGAACAACATTTTTTAAAAAGCAAATAATTATAAAAAATTATGCTATAACTTTATAAACAACATCCATTTGATATTGTTTTTTTCAATAGATTGATACAAAAAACGCTCCATAAAGGAGCGTTTTTAATTTATACTAAATTGTTGAATTACAATTTTGAAACATGTTTGGTTAATTTAGACTTCAAGTTAGAAGCTTTATTATCATGAATGATATTTTTCTTAGCTAATTTATCAATCATAGATATTACAGATGCTAATTTAGCAGCTGCTTCAGATTTGTCAGTAGCCAATCTTAATGCTTTGATAGCATTACGAGTAGTTTTATGTTGGTATCTGTTTAATACTCTTTTCTTTTCGTTGCTTCTAATTCTTTTTAAAGCTGACTTATGATTTGCCATTTTTTTGTTTTTTTTCTTTTAATAATTTTTTTTTGTAGCCCGTAGGGGAATCGAACCCCTCTTACCAGGATGAAAACCTGGCGTCCTAACCGATAGACGAACGGGCCAATGGGCTATTTTTTTATTTGCTTTACAAAATTGGTAGCCCGTAGGGGAATCGAACCCCTCTTACCAGGATGAAAACCTGGCGTCCTAACCGATAGACGAACGGGCCATTATTCTGTATTGCGGTTGCAAAGGTACAATTATTTTTTATTCATGCAATAGTTAGACTAGTTTTTTTTATATTTTTTTGACATTTGTTTTTAAAAATGCACTTCGTTTTTTATAACAAACTGATATTGTGATTTTTACTAATTGATAATCTTTCGCTCTCAAACTGATTATTTGATTATTAGTCGATTGATTAGTTTTCAATTACCACATTTATCATGATAAAAAAATAGTTGTTTGACGGTATTTTTTGGGTCAAAATGTGGTATTTTTACATGATATAAAAAATGACTAACACAATTCAGGTTGGTTAAAACAAACATTATTTTGTTATTAAACTAGCACCTTTTTTTATATTTAATATGCTTTTGCAAACAAAACCCTTCCATTTGAAGGTTTGCCTGTAAACATACATTGCCCTTGCTCCTCTACCCTATCTAATGGAATGCATCTGATAGTAGCTTTGGTTAGTTCCTTAATTTTTTCTTCTGTTTCGGCAGTTCCGTCCCAGTGAGCTGCAACAAAACCTGTTTTGTTTTCCAAAACCTCTTTAAATTCTTCAAACGAATTTACTTCGGTAATATGATTATTTCTATACTCAAAGGCTTTGTTAAACATCTCTTTTTGAATTTGCTCCAACAATTGTTCAATGTATGAAGTGATGTTGTTTTTTGCCACTACTTCTTTAGTTAAAGTATCTCGACGAGCCACTTCAAAAGTACCGTTTTCAATGTCTTTTGGCCCTACTGCTACTCGCACAGGAACGCCTTTTAACTCCCATTCTGCAAACTTGAAACCTGGTTTTTGAGTGGTTCTATTATCATATTTAACGGCGATTTTCAATTTTTTCAAGGCATCAATCAGTTGGTTGGCCTCTTGAGTGATGTTTTCTAATTGTTCGTCATTTTTATAAATTGGTACAATAACCACTTGAATTGGAGCTAAATTTGGAGGTAAAACCAATCCATTATCGTCTGAATGGGTCATAACTAAGGCCCCCATCAAACGTGTTGAAACACCCCACGATGTTCCCCATACATATTCTTGTGAGCCGGCTGCGTTAGCAAATTTTACATCAAAAGCTTTGGCAAAATTTTGTCCTAAAAAATGCGAAGTACCCGCTTGCAATGCTTTTCCGTCTTGCATTAAAGCTTCGATACAATAGGTTTCTTCGGCTCCTGCAAAACGTTCTGTTTCGGTTTTCAACCCTTTAATTACTGGAATTGCCATAAAATTTTCGACAAAATCAGCATAAACGTTCATCATTTGTTCGGCTTCTTCTACGGCTTCTTGTCGGGTAGCGTGTGCGGTATGCCCTTCTTGCCATAAAAACTCGGCGGTTCTTAAAAACAAACGGGTTCTCATTTCCCATCGTACGACATTGGCCCATTGGTTTATTAATAAAGGTAAATCACGGTAGGATTGCACCCAACCTTTGTAGGTACTCCAAATGATGGCTTCGCTAGTTGGTCTAACAATGAGTTCTTCTTCGAGTTTGGCATTTGGATCTACCATTAATTTTCCAGGACGGTTTTCGTCGGTTTTTAATCGATAGTGGGTAACAATGGCACATTCCTTGGCAAAACCTTCAGCATTTTTCTCCTCGGCTTCAAACATACTTTTGGGTACAAACAACGGAAAATATGCGTTGCTATGGCCTGTTTCTTTGAACATGCTATCGAGTTCGGCTTGCATTTTTTCCCAAATGGCATAACCATACGGTTTGATAACCATACAGCCACGAACCCCTGAATTTTCTGCCAAATCTGCCTTGACAACCAGCTCGTTATACCATTTTGAATAATCTTCATTTCTTTTTGTTAAATTCTTGCTCATATTGTTAAGTTTGGCATAAAAATTGTTTAACTAATTTTAACATAATAGTTCGACAAAACTAACTATTTTTGTATTGTCCAACAACAAAAATTTAAAGGATATGAAAACAAATTACTTTTCCAGCAAAAAATCGGTTATTTATACACTATTTGGATTGATTTCTGTGATAATAACGTCTTGTGGTACTTATCAAAATAGTACTTATTATGATCATGATGGCATATATGGCAATGAATCGCAAAAGCCAGTTGTACGTACAGAAAACAATTCAAAATATCAAGATTATTTTTATAATTTACAACAAGAAAGTGGTTTGGCTACAACAACTGCCGATACTTATACTTCGACACCAAATGCTTCGGCAACAACCACATCAAATACTACCCAAACGGCAACACCAAGTTATTCTAGCTGGGGAAGTAATCCTAGTACCGTAAACATTACTTACTATGGTAGCGGATGGGGATTGGGTTACAACAGTTGGGGTTTTAATACCTACTATGGTTGGAATCCCTATTATTATGGCTACTCTCCATATTATGGCTATGGAATGTATAACAACTGGCATGGATGGAATTGGGGTTGGAACTATCCATATGCTTATTATAACCCCTATTATGGATATGGCTACTATGGTAATTACTACAATAACTATTATGGAAGTTATCATAATAATGGCTATGGTTATAGCTACAATCATGGCAACAGACGAGGTGCTGCAGGAAATTTGGGAGGAGGGCTTTATGGCAACTCGAATTATAGCAATGGAGGCAGAAATAGAACGACAGATACATATCAATCGCCAAGAAGTGGTGTTCAAAACGATAGTTATGGCAATACTATAGCCCCACGAGGCAGTATGGCCAATCCGAGAAATTATTTGCCAAGAACAGATGCTGCACCTAGAAGTTATCAGCCAAGACAAACATCTGAAACTACCAATCAGCCAAGAGGTTATCAGCCAAGAACCAACCCGAATACCAATGAGGGTACACCAAGGCCAACTTATACTCCTCGAACATATACTCCATCTGAACCATCTACAAATTATAACCCAACACGTGCTGACTCTGCACCAAGAAGTTATACGCCTAGTAATAATGGCGGTGGCGGTGGCGGCGGCAGATCGAGCGGCGGCGGCGGCGGAAGAAGATAACCAATCTACTATTGATGGTTCTTATAAAAATATTTAAGCCATTATCTTTTTGAGCAAAAGGGTAGTTGTTTGCAGGAGTGTTTTGCGTGAGGGATAGTAGTGGAAATCCTTTTTTGCCACTCTTTTTGTAGCAAAAAAGATTATTTCACAATTTTATATTTCTTTTGGTATTCAATGAACGTTGTTTGAAACGGATAGCCCGACCCGAAGTTTTTACGAGGGGCACGCCCAAAGAATTGGCAACATATTGCAGGAGTTACATTAATTTATGTTGCATATTATTGTGTACTTACGAGGAACCATTTTTTAAAATTTTTCTTATTAATTTTAATTCAATCAAATGAAAAAATATATTTCTTTATTGCTTATTGGAGGATTTATTTCCAATAGTCAGGCACAGGAAACTACGGATGCCCTTCGGTTGTCGTTGGACAATTTGAACGGGACGGCCCGTTTTAGAGCAATGAGTGGTGCTTTTGGGGCATTGGGTGGCGACTTGTCTGCTATTAGTGTAAATCCTGCTGGATCGGCGGTATTTTCAAATAATCAGGCGGCGGGTTCTATATCTAGTTTTAATACAAATACAGAGGCTACTTATTTTGGAAAAGCCGCAAAATCGAACCATAATGCTTTGGATATTAATCAAGCTGGGGCGGTTTTTGTGTTTAAGAATTGGGATAAAAAAAGTGAATGGACTAAATTTTCTGTGGCTATTAATTATGAAAATGCGGCCAATTTGAGCAACAAAATATTTACGGCGGGTACCAATCCGACCCATTCGCTTGGTAATTATTTTTTGACTTATGCCAATCAGGGTTCTATTTCTACTAATGATTTGACATTGCAAACGAATGAAACGGTGGCAAGTTTGTACAGTTATTTGGGGTCGAATCTTGGGTTTGGTGCCCAGCAAGCCTTTTTGGGCTACAATTCTTATGTGATAGACCCTGCGGCCGACTATAATGATGCTACCAATAGAAAGTATATTTCGCTTGTTCGACCAGGAGGTAATTATTATCAGGAAAACACTTTGAGTGCCAAGGGATACAACGGAAAATTGTCGTTTAATGCTGCAGCCTCTTACAAAGACAGGTTGTATATTGGTTTGAATTTGAACTCGCACTTTACGGATTTTAGACAAAAAACAACTTTTTTTGAACAAAATAGCAATCCTAATACAACTGATATTCGGGTGAGACGCATGATTTTTGAAAATGAATTGTACACGTATGGCAATGGGTTTTCGTTTCAAATGGGTGTTTTGGGTAAAATTACCAACGAATTTAGGGCTGGACTTGCTTATGAGTCGCCCACGTGGTTTCATTTAAATGACGAGTTTACGCAAAGTTTAACAGCAGTATCGTCTGATAATGTGGGGGAGCTAAATCCAGATGTAACCAACCCAAGGGTTACAAATATTTATGATCCATATACTTTGAAAACCGCTGGAAAATGGACAGGAAGTTTGGCTTATGTGTTTCATAAAAAAGGATTGTTGAGTTTGGATTATGCTATAAAAGATTATAGTGCGGTACAATTTGGTCCAAAAGATCAATTTTCGGACATTAATAATTATTCCCATTTGGTACTGAATCAAACGAGTGAGTTGCGAATTGGGGGCGAATATAAAATAAACAAATGGAGTTTGCGAGGAGGCTATCGAACAGAGCAAAGCCCTTATAAAGACAAAACAACGCTTGGCGATTTGAAAGGATATTCGGCAGGATTTGGATACAATTGGGGTGGTACAAAACTTGATTTGTCGTTTGCCCATAGCGAAAGAACTGGTAAGTTGCAATATTTTTCGACAGGTTTTACAGACAGTGCCTTGCTGAAATCGATTCAAAACAACATTACGGTAACTATGTCGTTTGAGTTGTAAATGGTATTTTGTACCTAAAAAAAAGCCCCAAATTATTACAATTTGGGGCTTTTTTTTAGGTGTTTATTAAAGGATTAAACTTTCTTTTTCTTTTTATTATTTCTAAGTTTTTCGGGATTGTCTTTCAATAAAGTGTATTTTTCTTTTTGCTCTTTGTTGAGCATTTCCATAATTTTTCTGTCTGTAGTATCCGAAAGGGCTTTGATGTCGTTTGTTTTATCTTCGTCAGATGCTTCTTTTTTCAAAATAACACCTTGAGCTTTGATACTCGAGGTTAAAATATTAGCAATTGCAATGCTTTGCAATTCGTCGAGGTTGAGTTCGGGTTTTAGTTTTTCAATAATTTGGGCTGCTGTTTCTTCGGCAGGAATTTCTTTAGGCTTTTCGGGTGTTCGGCCTTGTTGCATGCCGCCGCTTCCCATTCTGTTCATACCGCCGCCATAACCTTGGTTGCCACCGCCATAGCCGCCACCATATTGAGCTGTTGCTTGCATACTTGCAAAAAATAGCCCTAGTACCATTATTTTATATCTTATTTTCATTTTTTTTATTTTAAAAATTAAAATCAAATTTCTACATTTTAATTAATATATACAATAGTTTGCCTTTTTTTTAACCAACTGTTCCATATAAATCAAATTCGGTAGCCTCTGTAATTTGAACATCCACAAACGAACCCGTTTTTAAATAAGTTGTTGTGGCGTCTATCAATACTTCGTTATCTACATCGGGGCTGTCAAACGCTGTTCTGCCCACAAAATAGTTGCCTTCTTTCCTGTCGATAACACATTTGTAAGTCTTGCCAATTTTTTCTTGATTCAAATCCCACGAAATTTGCGATTGGAGTTCCATGATTTCGTTGGCACGTTGTTGTTTGGTGGCTGCAGGCACATCGTCTTCTAACAGGTAAGCATGTGTGTTTTCTTCGTGAGAATAGGCAAAACAACCCAATCTGTCGAATTTCATTTCTTGAACAAAATCTTTTAGAGCATCAAAATCGGCTTGTGTTTCGCCAGGATAGCCAACAATAAGGGTGGTTCTGATGGCAATACCGGGTACCATTTTTCTAAAATCTTGAATTAACTGGGTGGTTTTTTCTTGTGTGGTGCCACGCCTCATCGATTTCAAAATATTGTCGGACACGTGTTGCAACGGAATATCTATATAATTGCAAATTTTAGGTTCACGACGCATAACCTCCAAAACATCCATTGGGAACCCCGAAGGATAAGCATAATGCAACCTAATCCATTCTATACCATCTACTTGAACAAGTGCTTCAAGCAATTGGGCTAAATTTCTTTTTTTGTAAATGTCTAAACCGTAATAGGTTAAATCTTGAGCAATCAAAATGAGTTCTTTTACCCCTTTTTGAGCCAAACCTTCGGCTTCTTTGACAAGCTTTTCGATTGGTTGCGACACGTGTTTGCCACGCATAAGTGGTATGGCACAAAAGCTACAAGGGCGGTCGCACCCTTCGGCAATTTTCAAATAGGCATAATTTTTGGGTGTGGTGGTGAGTCGTTCGCCCAAAAGTTCGTGTTTATAATCGGCACCTAGGGCTTTTAATAAACTGGGCAACTCTGTGGTGCCAAAAAACTGGTCCACGTTTGGGATTTCTTTTTCCAAATCGGGTTTATAACGTTCAGACAAGCAACCTGTTACAAAAACTTTATCTATCAAACCTCTTTCTTTTTTGTCGGCATATTCTAAAATCATATTCACCGATTCTGCTTTTGCATTATCAATAAATCCACAAGTATTAATAACAACAATATTCCCCTCTTGTTCATGCACTACGGCTTTACCGCTTGCTTTTAATTGTCCCATCAATACTTCGCTGTCATATACATTTTTAGAACATCCCAGCGTAATGACGTTTATTATGTTGTTTTTGATAGATTTTGTTCTCATCTAAATGTTTTTAGTTTGGATAAAAATTTGGATTATTTTTTTGCAAAAATACATTAATTTAGGATTGAATGTCATTTTGATTTATAAAATGCTAAAAAAATGGATTTTATTTTGGCTGTTGGTGTTTGTTTGGGACACGGATTTTGCATTAGGGATAGCAGTGTAAATCTTTTAGAAGCCCCCCATCCCCCAAAAGTGGTGTTGTATTGCACGAATATAGTTTCTAAATATGGCAAAAAAGATTATTCCACAATATTATATTTCGTATGGAGTTCAATAAACGTTGTTTGAAACGGGCAGTCCGACCCTTGGTGAACGTCCAAAAATCAAGTAGTTTTATTTGATATTGTATGTTAGAATTTAACAAAAATAGTGACCACGGTGGGATTTGAACCCACACGCCCTTACGAGCACCACCCCCTCAAGATGGCAAGTCTACCGTTTCTCCACGTGGCCCAATAAAAAAAGCATCCGCAGTGCGAACGCTTTTGGTGACCTGACTGGGGCTCGAACCCAGGACCCCATCATTAAAAGTGATGTGCTCTACCAACTGAGCTATCAAGTCGATGCTTGAATGTATGAAAAAAAAGTGACCTGACTGGGGCTCGAACCCAGGACCCCATCATTAAAAGTGATGTGCTCTACCAACTGAGCTATCAAGTCGTTTCATTTCTTCAATGCGGGTGCAAATATACAAACATTAAATTGATAATGCAAAGCTTTTTTGTATTAAATTTGCATTTTTTTTACAATTGGACTTAATGTCTTAATTTATAACATTTTAATATCATGAAAAAAATTGTATTAGTAGGCTACATGGGCTCTGGCAAATCACATATTGGTCAATTATTGTCAAAAATGTTGCACCTTCATTACTTGGATTTAGACGATGTTATTGAAAATCACGAAAATAAAAGCATCAAAAACATCTTTGAAACACAAGGTGAAATTTATTTTAGAAAAATAGAACACCAAATATTGAATGAATTGATGCAAAATGCTAACGATATGGTGCTGAGTTTGGGCGGTGGCACACCGTGCTATTATGACAACTACCATTGGCTCGAAAATCCAAAAATACAGTCCATTTATTTAGAAGCATCTGTTGCAACATTGTTCGAACGACTTCAAACTCAAAAAGCCAAAAGACCCATTTTAGCTCCGTTATCTGACGAAGAGATGTCGTCATTTATAGCCAAACATTTGTTTGAACGAAATGAATTTTATAGAAAATCGCAACACATTGTTAGCGTCAATCAAAAAACGCCCGAACAAATCGTTCAGGAAATCCTGTTATTGTTAGCTTAAATAAGCACAGCTGTTGTTGTCTGAAAATTCTACACAAACATGTTCTAGCATAGAGGTTGAAAGCGAAATGCCTTTAAAATCGACTTTTACAGGATATTTTTTGTGGTTTCTATCTACCAAAACGGCCGTTTTGAATTTAGAAAGAGGCACATCTAAAAAATGTTTTACGCCATATATCAGTGCCGTTCCAGAGTGTAACACATCGTCCACTAAAACAACCCCTTTGTTTTGATAGTCGGAGGCTGGAATTGATGTTGTAATTGGCAATCGAGGGGCTTCTTTATTGATGAATACTTTGCATAAAACTACTTTCAAAGGAGTTATTTTCATCAAATGTAAAGCTATTTTTTCGGCAAAAATATAGCCGTTATCGGCTATTCCAGCTATTACAATTTCTTGTTCATCTACAAATGTTTCATATATTTGATAGGCAATTCTTCTAATTTTATGCTCAATTTCAAGAGGGGTCAAAATGATTTTTTTAGTCATAAGGGTATTTTTTTATTGTTTTTAAGTCTATTATTAAAAGTACTGTTAGTATTTTTTATAAATAAAAACTGTACTAATTGATGTGTTTTTCAAAAGGTATGACAAACTTGGTAATCATATCACTTGCACGTTTTTTAGCTTGTGCTACAAAATGTTTTAAATAAGCCACTGCCCATTCCTCTAGGTTTCCTTTAAATTCTTGGTCTAAATCGCAAATATGGAATTGTAATTGCATAGCCGCAGCCCAATTGATATATAAATTACTTGGGTTGCATCTAATTAAACTTGCAAAATGAGCGTCCTTGCAAACTAATTTTTCTATATTTAATTCCCAATCAATCTCAAAATAGTTGATAGTAAATTTATCATATTCTTTGTTGTCAATCATTTTACTACAAACTTGGGCTAATTTGAAAGCAGAAATTATGTTAGGTGGCTGAGCTGATTTTGATAAATTACGAGTTTTTATATCAATAATTTCATAGAAATTATCTTTTACAACTAAAATATCTGCAGTATCATTTTGTTTTTCATCAAATGGATTTTCACTACTCCATTTATTTGTAACATCTTTCCCTCTTGCTAATAAAAAGTGTACAGAAGGTGATTTAAACAATTTTTCTCTTGCTTCATAACCTATGACATCTGAATTTTGAGTATATAAATCGTTTAAATATTCGTATTGTCTAAAGGTACAATTGGGTAATTGTTTTTTTATTTCACTATAAACATGTTTATCAAAAGGCTCACCTGCGGCATGACCAGATAAAGTTCCTGAAAGTGGTTTTGGTACAAATGCACCCTTTAGATTTTTAATTAATTCGGGATAATTTACGTGCATTGTGTTAAATTAAATAATATGTTAAATGATTCATTTATCGATTCAATATAAGATTTATCTTGATTTTTGAGATACTTTTTGGTTTGTTCAGAAATGGAATCATGTAATGCAACTTCATTTTCATTTGCCCAATCAATCACTCTAAAAGGGATGCTAGAAATTGGTTTTTCTGAAAACTCAACTATATTTCCTTTTACAATTCCATTACATTTTAGCCAATCAAAAATAATTGGATGGTTCAAATATGCTAAAATATATTCGATACTTTCTTTTGTGATTGGTTTTCTAAACAGTGCTGTTACATCTTGTGTTGGAAAAACACTTTCATCTACCAATGCAAAACGAAAATAATTTTTATTTGAAATTCGTTCTTTGCAGGGTACAAAAATACGTTTTTCATTTTTTTTGAAAAGATTAAAATTTCTCAAGAAAACCCATTCCCAATAATTAATTTTTCTATTGTATTGGTATCTTTTGTCTAAATCCGATTTGTATTTTTGAAAATGATTATAAAAATTTGGATAATTTTCTTTAAAATTTTCTTCTTCTAAGCCTTCGTTAATATAAATGTATTTGGTCATGTTGTCTATTACGAAAGGATTCAAATCTTTTGCTTTAACCACATTGATTGTTGCAGCCTGTTCATTTTCATTTAAAGCATGACCATTAACTTGAAATGCCTTGTCCAAACCACTAACTAAGCCATTACCAATATCACAAAAATCACCAATAGTATGAAATTGTTGTTTGTGGTCTTCAAACAAATTCAAAACATTATTTTGATTCTTCTTGAAACAATTCTTTTCTAATATTTTTAGCTCTTTTCTTATTTCGTCTGATTGTAAAAGCCATCTTTCATTGTATTGAAATTGCGAAACACTTAAAAATTCAGCATCTTTACATGCAATTTTATTTTTTAGATTAAATAAGGTTTCAATTGTCAATTTTTGATTAGCATAAAATTTTGAAACATCAATTTTTTCTTTTTTTTGTTTGCTTTTCACAAACTTAAATATAATTATCGAAACCGTAACTTTGTCAAAAATGGGTGTTTCATTAAAGTGGTAAATTGTTTCAAAATAACCATTTTGTACCATGTAATTTCGCAATGAAAGCGAATGTGTTGTATTCATCCAATATTCTGGACAAATAAAAATTAATTGACCGTTTTCATTTAATAATTCAATAGATTTAAGAATAAAAATATAAAGATAATCACAAAGTGAGTTAAAATATTTATTCCAAATTGGATGTGTTGAAAGCTCTTTTTTTAATTCATTTTCAAGATTTTTCCATCGTATATATGGTGGATTTCCAATAATTAAATCAAATTTTTGATTGATAGAAGCAGTAACAAAACTTTCATATTTTACACAATCAAATTGATTTGCTAAATCTGTGTCTATTTCATAAGCCATTATATTTTGAAAACCATTTTGCTTTAATATTTCTAAAAAAACACCTTCGCCACATGAGGGTTCCAAAATTTTTGAATCATACTGAATAGTTGCCAATTCAATCATAAACTCAGCCACTACTTTTGGGGTAAAGTATTGACCAAATTTATTTTTTTTACTTTGTTTAGTTGTTATTTCCATTCCTACAAATTGATATTGGACAAAGATACATTTTTTGTTGTTTGTTTGTAATTCCTAAACTATGTTTTGGCACTACACTTTGGACTGTATTAATGTAAATTACTAGTCTGCATTTTGATCATTTTCCATTCCATAATCTTCAATATCCCTTCTGTCCTTTTTGGTTGGTCGTCCTTCACCTGTTTTTCTGTAGTGTTCTTTAGACAATTTGAGCAGTTCCAAATGCTGGTACACCGCAGGGTCAGTATCATTTCGGCGGTAAATATCCACTAATTTAGCTGCAACTCTGTTATCGGGAATATCCAAAACTGTAATTTTTTGTGTAATTTGATCTTTTCTAAAAGTAATCACATCCGTTGGAAAAACCTCTTTTGATGGTTTTGCAACTTGTCCGTTTACTGTAATATGATTTTTTTTACAGGCCTCTGTAACCATATTTCGGGTTTTGTAATACCGAACACACCATAAAAATTTGTCGATTCTCATATTTTTTCTAAAATCTACGTTAAAATTGTTTACAAAAATAAACGAATATTGTATCTTGCACGCCTTAAACAAAACAAAAAAATGAAAAATTTGCAAAAAATATTTTTTATCTCTCTAATTACTTTATTTTCAGTAAGTTGCAACAAAACAGACACACCAGAGCCAGAAGTTTTAAGAGATTATACCGAACAATATACAGCGGATAAAACCACAATTGAAACATTTTTGAAAACCCATAAAATGACTGTGGATGCTAATTTTGATGTCAAATTCGACAAAACTACAGTACCCACAGAATCCATTTGGGGTGCTGGTACTACACACAATGCTAATATAAAAGAAAGGATTTATACAGAAAATAGTGTCAATTATACCATATACTACATTGAATTTCAACAAGGTACTGGCACAAGACCTTGCAATTTAGATGGGGTTTTAGCCGCATACAAAGGACGATTGATGGACGATGTTGAAGTAGCCACTGGCGATTTGGGTACGGTTTTTGATTCCAATAATGCTCCACAATCCTACTTGAATTTAGACCAAGTTATTAGAGGTTGGTCCGAAATATTTCCACAATTCAAAACAGGAACCTACACCGCCAATGCCGATGGAACTATTTCGTATAACAATTTTGGAGCAGGTGTTATGTTTGTACCCTCGGCATTAGCCTATTATAACAATTCTACAGGCTCTATACCAAGTTATTCTACCTTAATATTTAGTTTCAAATTGTATGAAATCAAACGAAATGACCAAGATTTTGATGGAGTGCCATCATGGAGAGAAGATTTGAACAATGATAATTATATTTATTATTTGAATTCTGGAGTTACCAATATTGATGATACAGACGGTGATTATATCCCAAATGCTTATGATATTGATGACGATAATGACCGGGTTCAAACCAAATTTGAAATCAAAAATCCATTAAACGGACAACCTTACAACTTTGATGCCATCCCTTTATGTCCATCAGACAATAAAAAAATTCATGTAAGTACTGCTTGTCAAAACTAAAATTTAAAAAAACCGTTTTCATATAGTAAAACGGTTTTTTTTTCATCAAAAAATCATTTTTTTATGTTAAAAATAGAAAACCTATATTTTTCGTATCAAGATACATTAACACTCGAAAACATCAATATCGAATTGTCTAAAGGGGCTGTTTTGTCTGTAATTGGAGCCAGTGGCTCTGGAAAAAGTACCCTTTTGAAACTCATTTATGGACTATACGATTTGGACAGTGGACAAATAATGTGGAAAAACAAACCCATTTTGGGGCCTAAATTCAAGTTATTGCCAGGCGAAGAATATTTAAAATATTTGGCCCAAGATTTTGACTTGATGCCTTATATTACTGTTTCAGAAAACGTAGGTGCATTTTTATCTAACATGAATCCTATAAAAAAACAAAAAAGGATTCAAGCCCTGCTCGACGTTGTAGAACTTACAGAATTTGCTCATCAAAAAGTGCAATATTTGAGTGGCGGACAAATGCAAAGAGTCGCATTGGCAAGGGTTTTGGCACAAAAACCAGAGTTATTACTATTAGACGAACCCTTTAGTCATATAGACAATTTTAAAAAAAATACGCTTCGCAGAAAGCTTTTTACTTTTTTGGAAGCCCAAAAAATCACCTGTATCATGGCCACTCACGATACAAACGATGTACTCCCCTACTCCAATTTGGTTATGATTTTGGAAAATGGTCAGTCAATTCGATTGGATACCCCAATGAATATTTATCATCAACCCAATTCAAATTATGTAGCAGGATTATTTCATGAAGTATCAGAAATACCAACAACTTATTTTGAAACGGCTCACAAAACTTGGTTTTATCCTCATGAATTGGAAGTTGTGCCTTTTTCAAAATTAAAAGTACAGGTAGAGAATGTTTATTTTAAAGGCAATCACTATGTAATAGAAGCCACTTTTGAAGGCGGAATATTATTTTTTGAAAACAAAACGCCCCTCGATTTGCATCAAATGGTTTATTTGAAAAATAAATAACACTTTTTTGAGAACTAAATCAACATCATTATCTAAAATTGATTATTTTTGATACATAATTTTAAAAAAACTCGAAAATGTATCACTCAAAAATATCAGGATTGGGCTACTTTGTACCCGAAAATATTGTAACCAATGACGATTTATCTAAAATAATAGACACAAATGATGCTTGGATTCAAGAAAGAACCGGCATTCAAGAACGTAGGCATGTTGTAAAAGGCAGTGGCGAAACCACCACTTCTATGGGGGTAAAGGCAGCAAAAATAGCCATTGAAAGAGCAGGAATTGATAAAGATGCAATAGATTTTATAGTATTTGCAACCATTTCGCCAGATTATTATTTTCCAGGCCCAGGAGTTAGCTTACAAAAAGAGTTAGGTTTAAACACCATTGGAGCCTTAGATATTCGCAATCAATGCTCTGGATTTGTATATGCCTTGTCTATTGCAGACCAATATATCAAAACAGGTATGTATAAGAATATATTGATTGTTGGTTCAGAATTACAGTCGGTAGGATTAGATATGACCACAAGAGGTAGAGGTGTTTCTGTAATTTTTGGCGATGGTGCTGGAGCTGCTATTATAAGCCGAGAAACAGATTTGACCAAAGGAGTGCTTTCTACACACCTACATTCTGAGGGCGAACATGCCAAAGAATTGGCCGTTTTAGCACCTGGTATGGGAGGCAGATGGGTTACCGACATCATTGCCGATCAAAATCCAGATGACGAAAGTTATTTTCCGTATATGAATGGGCAATTTGTATTTAAACATGCCGTGTCTCGTTTTAGCGAAGTCATTCACGAAGGACTCATTGCAAATAATTTACAAATTTCAGATATAGACATGCTCATTCCCCATCAAGCCAATTTGAGGATATCACAATTTATACAAAAAAAATTCAATCTTTCAGACAGTCAAGTGTTTAACAATATTCAAAAATATGGCAACACTACAGCAGCGTCTATTCCAATTGCATTAACAGAAGCTTGGGAATTAGGCAAAATAAAAGAAGGCGATACTGTTGTACTAGCCGCTTTTGGCAGTGGATTCACATGGGCTAGTGCTATAATCAAGTGGTAAAATTATATTTTTTTAAAATTTTTAAATAAAACTTTAAAAAAAGCTTTTATAAAAGGCCATTTAGGACATGCCCAAATAATTTGAAGCTCTTCCCAAAAAGTAGAGGATTCATCAAGAAAACGAAGAATAGAAGCAGCATCCGATTTGGTAAACATTTTAGTAAATATTAACTTACCCAAATGATTAGAGTTGCTTAAAACTTCAATTAAAATTTGATCATAAAAATAATATCTCGATGTCGAATGAAAAATTTTGAAATCGAGATTTTGTTTTTTTTGTAAAAACGTTACAACTTGTAAAGCTTTTTTTCGAGAATTAGAAAAAGTAAAACCCGTACTGGCTTTTGTCCATCCACCAGCAGTTCCAATATTTAAAATATTTTCTGTATTGTGTTTCCAAAAAGGATAAGCCGTCATTGGGATACAGCCTTTTTCTTTTCTTTGAATTGTGTAATCAAATATTTTCTTACTATTCAAATATTGTTTAATTTCTGATTCATATTCAGAATCTTGAAGTAAATTTTTAGAAAAAAGAGTGTATTCAATCAAAACTTGGTTATTAGTACAAGGCAAAACATACATAAACCGAGTGTTGTGGTGTTGCATCACATTAAAATCCATAAATATAGCTGGCATAGATGCCCTATATTTATCATCTATTGCTACAAACCACCCCAAAAAATGCTGGTTAATTAAGGGATATTGCTTATTATTTTTAAAACAATTATCAAAAATTACTGCATTAAATACTTTTGAGGCACGATACATGGAGGCATCCGTTTGAACTATAACCTCGTTTTTAGTATCAGAAATTGATGTAACGGACGAGGATACCCACTCCGTTTGAAGATTTATTTTAATAATATTCTTGACAAAAGCATATAAATCATCAGACTCAATCATTTTATAAACAACGTCTGTCTTTAATATATTCAATTGTATTTCACCCGAATGGAACCATGCAGATTCCCATTTGTTTTTCAATAAAAAATCCCAAGCCCCATTTGAAGTTTCCCAATAACACCAAGTGCGGTCTTTTTCAGTTTTAGACTGTGGCTCGATGATTAGAATTTTTTTGTTAAAAAAAAATTTATTTTTAGACATTTCAAATAATACTAACATTGATGACAAACCAAAACCCACAAAAATATAATCGTATTTCATAGTCTAAAAAAAAAGTAAATAACGTTAGAAAAAATTCATCCGGATACAAAATAATGAAAAATAAAATTAAAAAACATGGTTTAGTAAAAACAATTTGATACATTTGTTTAACAAAAACAAACGAACGATGAACAATATTAAAAATCAATTCAGTATCAAAGATTTAGAAAATATATCTGGCATCAAAGCACACACGATAAGAATATGGGAAAAAAGATATAATATTTTAGAACCCATGAGAACTGATAGTAATATTAGATATTATGATACAGAAAATTTGCAAAAATTATTAAACATTACATTATTGCACAATTATGGATACAAAATATCTAGGATTGCAAAAATTCAAGAAACGGAAATTCCAAAAATAGTCAATCAAATTATTACTGAAAAAAGCAAAAAAAATCATGCAATCAACGATTTCAAATTATCGATGATGAATTTTGATCAGCAATTGTTTCTTCAAACTTATCAAAATTTACTATCTAATAAATCTTTTAAAGAAGTTTTTTTTGAAATATTTATTTTATTATTAGAAGAAATTGGATATTTATGGCAATCCAATACCATAACACCCGCACATGAGCATTTTATTTCTTATTTGATTAAACAAAAACTATTAGTAGAAACAGAAAAACTTCAAATTGTGAATGCACTTCCTGATACCAAAGTGTATATTCTATTTTTACCAGAAAATGAAATTCACGAATTAGGATTGATGTTTATCAATTATGAATTAC
Source organism: Flavobacterium branchiophilum NBRC 15030 = ATCC 35035 (assembly GCF_002217205.1). Classification (GTDB taxonomy): domain Bacteria; phylum Bacteroidota; class Bacteroidia; order Flavobacteriales; family Flavobacteriaceae; genus Flavobacterium; species Flavobacterium branchiophilum. The sequence continues at coordinate 25,162 of NZ_MUGT01000090.1, forward strand.
TTTCAAAAGGCTATCGAACGATATACTTAGGTGAAAGCATTCCTGTAGAAAATTTAAAGGAAATGAAAAAATATTATGACGAAATTGTATTTATATCGCATTTCACCATTCAACCGCAAAGAGACCAATTAGATAGTTATGTAGAAGAAATCAGAACAAATATTTTAGATACAAACACTAGTTTTTGGATATTTGGAAGACTAGCAGCCCATATCAATCTAGAAAATGACACGAATTATATCAAAATATTTGAAAGTTTAAAAGATTTAACTGAAAATGTGTAGTTATAATTTTGTTTTGTTTAAATTTTTTGTATTTTTGTTAAACAATTTTAAACCATGAAAAAAACAATACATATTATTGGATCTGGATTTGCATCATTATCTGCAGCTTGTTATTTAGCAAAAGCTGGACATGATGTAAGCATTTTTGAAAAAAACGACAGTATAGGCGGTCGTGCCAGGCAACTAAAAGCTGAAGGATTCACATTTGATATGGGGCCAAGTTGGTATTGGATGCCCGATGTTTTTGAACGATTTTTCAATGATTTTGGTAAAAAAACATCCGATTATTATGAACTTATAAAATTATCACCCGCTTATAACGTTTATTTTGGTATAAATGATGCAATAACTATTGAAGATGAATTATCAAAAATAAAAGAAAAATTTGAAACCATCGAAAAAGGGAGTGCTTCAAAATTACAAGAATTTATAGACAAAGCAAAATCAAATTATGACATTGCAATAAAAGATTTGGTGTACCAACCTGGTGTTTCTCCTTTAGAATTGATATCGAGTAAAACAATACCCAAACTGGGGCAGTTTTTTGGTAATATAAAAAATGATGTGCGAAAAAATTTTAAAAACAAAAAATTAGCTCAAATTTTAGAATTTCCAGTGCTATTTTTGGGAGCAAAACCAGCAGACACCCCATCGTTTTATAACTTTATGAATTATGCAGATTTTGGATTGGGTACTTGGCACCCTAAAACAGGGATGTTTGATGTAGTGATGGCCTTACAAAAACTGGCATTAGAGTTGGGGGTTTCTATAAAAACGAATGCCAACGTTTCCAAAATAATTGTAGAAAACAAAACTGCTAAAGGCTTGATTGTTAATGGAATAAAACACTATGCAGATGTTGTTTTGAGTGGTGCAGACTACCACCACACCGAAACTTTGTTGGAGGAGTCCGAAAGAGCTTATTCTGAACGCTATTGGAATAGTAGGGTTTTTGCTCCAAGTTCATTACTGTTTTATGTTGGGTTTAATAAAAAAATAAACATTACGCATCACGCTTTGTTTTTTGATGTTGATTTTGAAGCTCATGCTCAAGACATTTATGACAACCCCAATTGGCCAAAAGAGCCTTTGTTTTATGCAAACTTTCCATCAAAAACAGATAAAACTGCGGCTCCAGATGGAATGGAAACGGGTTTTTTTCTTATTCCATTAGCACCTGGAATTATTGATAGTCCTGAATTGCACGACAAATATTTTGATATTATCATGTCGAGATTTGAAAAAATTACACAACAAAGTATTAAAGACAGCATCGTGTTTAAAAAATCGTATTGTAAAAATGATTTTATAAACGATTACAATTCTTACAAAGGCAACGCTTATGGTATGGCAAATACCTTATTACAAACTGCTTTTTTGAGACCCAAAATAAAGAGTAAAAAAATAAAACATTTGTATTTTGCAGGACAATTAACCGTTCCAGGGCCAGGAGTGCCACCAGCATTGATATCAGGTAAACTAGCTGCTGCATTGATCAACAAGCATATTTAACTAAAAAACAGAACCAATGAAATCAATATTTGAAAACGTTTCAAACAAATGTAGTATTATAACTACTAAATTATATAGTACTTCCTTTTCAACAGCAGTCAAACTGTTGTCGCCAAGTATTAGACAAGACATATACAACATTTACGGTTTTGTAAGATTTGCAGACGAAATTGTTGATACATTTCATGATTATGATCAAGAAAAATTATTTACTAAATTTGAAAACGATTTAGAAGAAGCGCTATCAGACAAAATTAGTTTGAATCCTATATTAAATGCTTTTCAAGCAACGGTTCACAAACATCATATTCCAAAAGAAATGATTGATTCATTTATGAAAAGTATGCGATTAGATTTATATAAAAAAACATATAATACGAAAGAAGAATACGAAAATTATATTTACGGATCAGCAGATGTAGTAGGATTGATGTGCTTAAAAGTATTTGTAAAAGGCAACGATACCCAATTTAACGAACTACAATCGGCGGCTATGAAATTAGGTTCTGCATTTCAAAAAGTAAATTTTTTAAGGGATTTGAAAGCCGATTATGAAGATTTAAGCAGAAGTTATTTTCCGAATACAGATTTGAATCAACTGGATGATTTGTCGAAGAAAAAAATAATAGACGAAATAGAAGCCGATTTTAAAGCTGGTTTTGACGGAATTGTACATTTGCCCATTGAAGCAAAATTTGGTGTTTATACTGCTTATATTTATTACAAAAAATTACTTTCAAAACTTAAAAATACTCCTTCGTCTGAAATTAAAAATACCCGAATTCGAGTTCCTGATTATGAAAAATATGGCTTGTTTGCCAAATGCTATTTCAATTATAAATTCAATTTAATTTAAAAATTTACTCAAAATGTTTTTACATATATCAGTTTTTATCTGCACTTTTTTTATTATGGAATTTATGGCTTGGTTCAGCCACAAATACATTATGCACGGTTTTTTATGGGTTTTACATGCCGATCATCATAAAAAAGACCATGATTCTTGGTTTGAACGTAATGATGCTTTTTTTATATTTTATGCTGTTGTAAGTATTGTTTTTTTCTTACTATGGCAACATCAAATTTTAAAAATCGGGTTGGCCATTGGGTTGGGTATTTTTGCTTATGGATTGGCTTATTTTATGGTGCATGATATTTTTATTCACCAACGATTCAAACTTTTTAGAAATGCGAATGGCAAGTATGCCAAAGCCTTGAGAAGGGCTCATAAAATGCACCACAAACATATAGGTAAAGAAGATGGTGAATGCTTTGGTATGTTATTGGTTCCTAAAAAATATTTTAATTCTTAGTTTAAAATAAAAGCCTCCATTTTTTGATACAAATCTTCGTCGTGCAAGCCATGACCAAGATTTTTTGTTTTTATAAAAGTAGCTTTTGGATGCCCTTTTACTATTTTATAAGCCTCATTTACGTGCACAATTGCATCGTCTTCATCATGAATGATTAAAGTTGAAGTGTTGATATTTTGTGATAATTTTGCCATAGAAAAATCATCAATACTGGTTTTTATTTTAGTCAAAAAATGATTTTGTAAATATTTTTTCAACACATTTTGATACCCCATCATAGTACAATAATGATCAATTAAAGTTTGTAAATCAGATGGTGCACCCAACAAAACCATTTTTTTTATCAATGGATTTTGATTCAAATGCTGGTAATGAATACATGTTGCCCCTCCAATAGAGTGCCCAATTAGAATAGTTGGATTGTATTTTTGTGTACACACCTCTAAAAATCGAGTATATTTAGGTACATTAAACTCATTTCCCGACGACATTCCATGTGCGGGAGCATCAATAGCTACAATGGTTTTGCCTGTTTTTTTCAGAAAAGGCAACATTTTTTTCCATCGAGCGGGATTACTTTCCCAACCATGAACCAACATAATGATGTCTGCATTGCCTTTCCAAATATAGGCATGAAAAGTTTCCCCATCCGACAGAAATTGTTCTATCTGACAAGATTGTAATGTTTTGGGTAATTTATTGGAATTGAATTTTCCTTTTCGGGGCCTACTAAATAATTGATAGGCTATTAAAGCTGCTTTTTTGGGTTGAACAATACTTAACAAATTTAAGGATTGACCAATCACTTTGATGAATATTTTTCTACTAAATGTTTTCAATTTCACTTTAAAAATCAGATAAAAAAACCCCGAAATAACGGGGTTCAAATGATTAAATTTTGGAAAATAGTTGTTCCATTTTTTCTTTTTCTTCTTCGGCTAAAACGCTATCAACCAAAATTCTTCCTGAATGTTCGTCAATTAATATTTTCTTTCTAGCTGCAATTTCAACTTGTGTTTGTGGCGGAATAGTAAAAAACGAACCCGCAGAAGCTCCTCTTTCAATTGATACAACTGCTAAACCATTTCTTACACTAGAACGAATCCTTTTATAGGCAGACAACAATCTGTCTTCAATTTGAGCTTCAAATTCTGCTGATTTTTCCATCAAAAAGCTTTCTTCTTTTTGCGTTTCGGCCATTATATCATTTAACTCTGCTTTTTTGTGTGTCAAGTGGTTGCTTTTTTGTTCTAATCTTTCTTTTGATTCTGCAATTACTTGTTTTTTATGTTCCATCGAAGCTTTCATTTCTTTGATGTGCTTTTCAGCCAATTGGATTTCAAGTTCTTGATATTCAACCTCTTTGGTTAGCGAGTTAAACTCTCTGTTATTTCTAACTGTTTCTTGTTGTTTGGTATATTTTTTAATTGACTCTTGATGACCCAAAATGGCATTTTTTTTGGCTTTGACTTGTTCGTCAATCACTTCTAAATCACTTTTTAGTTTGTCTAATCTCGAACTCAAACCAGCAACTTCATCTTCCAGATCCTCTACTTCCAAAGGCAATTCACCTCTAACATTTCGAATTTCATCAATTCTTGTATCAATTAATTGTAAATCATAAATGGCTCTTAATTTGTCTTCGACACTTAATTCTTTTGTATTTCCCATAATCTTTATAAGTACTTAACTGGATTTGTATTTTCTTTTGATAACATGATACCGCCTTTGGGCAATAAGTCTGCAAAATTAATGATTTTTTTCGTAAGATAATCAAATATATAATTTTTTGTGAATCTTTCGCTCTCAAAATGTCCAATATCTACTAAAATCAACTTGTTTTCTGCTTCATAATATTGGTGGTATTTCAAATCTGCCGTCAAAAACACATCTGCCCCAGCACTTATGGCATTAGAAATAGCAAAACTACCCGAACCGCCCAAAACAGCAATTTTTTGCACTTTTTTGTCGGTGTTACCAGAGTATCTAATCCCCTCTGCTCCCATTAATTGTTTTACCATTTTCAGAAATGCAAGTCCGTCCATTGGTTTTTCTAACTTGCCTATCATGCCTAAACCTATATTTTGATGTACATTTTGGGTTTCGTAAATTTCATAAGCCACCTCTTCGTAAATGTGATTTTGCAATAAAGTTTTGATGATTTTTTGCTCCAAATGTTTTTCAAAAATAACTTCAATTTTCACTTCGTCTGTGGTGGTTACTATGCCTTTTTGTCCCACAACAGGTTGGCTATTTTCATTGCCTCTATAAGTAGAAAATCCTGAACTATTAAAACTAAATTGATCATAATTACCTATATTTCCTGCACCCGCTTCAAATAATGAATGACGAATTAATGCAGCATTTTCTGGCGTAGTATAAGTTATTAATTTTCGGATGTATTGCTTTTTTGGTATCAAAATAGAGGTGTTTTGTAGCCCCAATTGGTTACAAAATATTTTATTAACTCCTTCTTGGTGGTTGTCTAAAGCTGTATGCACGGCATATATTGCAATATCGTTTTTGATGGCTTTCATTACGGTTCGTTCCACATAATTTTTGCCCGTCCATTTTTTAATGCCCGAAAACAGAATGGGATGAAAGCAAACAATCAGGTTACAATTGCAGCTTATTGCCTCATTTACAACACTTTCAATAGCGTCATGGCAAACTAAAATTCCGGTAGCTTCTAAATCTGCCTGCCCTACAATGAGCCCTACGTTATCAAAATCTTCGGCATAGCCTAAAGGAGCCATTTCCTCTAAAATCGAAATAATTTCTGAAATTTTCATATCTAATTAAAATACAAATTAACGAAAAATTCTGTTATATATTGTAAAAAAAAGCTAATTTCGTGGCTTGAAATATTTTTTATTTGAAATTGTTTAAAAAAAAATCTATTCATAAAAGCATTTTGATAGTAATATGATATGTCGTTTGGTTAAAATCAAATCATTAATATGAAATGTATTATATTTTTAACCACAATGTCCATTGCATCAAAATCTCATGTAAATGCTTCAAGTTAATCAAATTTTGGATTAAAAAATAATATTTTTTTTATAAATTTAATTTTTTTAATTCAAATTATTTATTTTTAAATACAAATATAATTATGATACTGCTTATTAGATATATATTATTCCCAATTGCAATGCTATATGACATGATTACACGGGTAAGAAATTTTTTGTTTGACAAAAATATATTAAAATCTTATTCGTTTGATATTCCTATAATTGCAGTAGGAAATTTAAGTGTTGGAGGAACTGGCAAATCGCCTCAAATAGAATACTTAATCCGTTTGTTGGCACCACATTTTAAGCTTGCAACTTTGAGTCGGGGGTATAAACGTCGAACAAAAGGTTTTGTAATTGCTCGACAAGGCATTGATTATCAAGACATTGGAGACGAACCATTTCAATTTTTTCATAAATTCAAAAACATAATTGTAGCCGTAGATGCTCATAGAAAAAATGGCATTGAACAATTGTTACATCTGCCCAAAAAGCCTGAAATTATTTTATTGGACGATGCCTATCAGCACCGAAAAATAAAGGCTGGATTGTATATATTGCTAACAACTTACGACGAATTATATTACAAAGATTGGATATTGCCCACTGGCAATTTAAGGGAGGCAACATCTGGAGCGGATAGGGCATGTATCATTATTGTAACTAAATGTCCTAATCAACTATCTGATTATGAAATGAATATCTTAAAAAAAGCCCTAAAATTAAAGCCTCACCAACAACTATTTTTTAGTAAAATACAATACCATGAAGCTATTTGTTCAAACGAGCAAAACATTCCAATATCTAGCATTAAAGCTGAAAAAAAATTATTATTAGCGGGTATTGCCAAACCAAAGTTCTTTTTTGATTATTTGAAAAATGAAAACGACATTTTACTGACTTATCCAGACCATCATGCTTTTAGCGAAAAAGATATTGATTTAATACTCGAAAAAGCCAATGGCATGAAAATCATAACAACAGAAAAAGACTACGTTAGATTGATGGATAAATTACCTCAAAACCAATTGTTTTATGTACCCATTCAATCTGAATTTCTACAAAATGCAGCTCAATTTGACCAATACATTATCCAATTTGTACAAACATTTAGCTCAAATATTGGAGCATCGTATTGTATAAATCATCAGGAGCAAAGGGTTTTGTAACCACGTCGTTCAGTCCATAAGACAACAACATTTCTTTATTTTCGTTTAAAGAAATAGCTGTTAGTGCAATTACAGGTATTTTTTGATTGAATTCTCTTATTTTTTTTGTAGCAATTGTACCGTTAATTCCTGGCAAATGAATGTCCATCAAAACCATATCATAATGATTATTTTGCACTTCGGTAATGGCATCTTCACCATTATCTACAATGGTGCACAACACTTTTTTGCTTTCAATCATTTTTTTGGTTATCATTTGATTGATTTTATTGTCTTCAACCAAAAGTACCCGTTTGCAATTCAAATTAGAGTGGTCAAAAACTTGTTTTGGAGCTTCTATTTGGCTTTGATTAACCATAAAATCCAAATTGAAAGTAAAACAAGCACCATGTCCTATTTGACTTTCTAAACGAATAGTACCGCCCAATATTTGTATTAAATTCTTTACAATAGTTAAACCCAATCCTGTTCCCCCATATTTTCTATTAATTTCTACAGAGCCTTGAGAAAAACTTTCAAAAACAGCATCCAACTGTTCTTCTGCAATGCCAATTCCCGTATCTTTTACCTGAAAACTAATGCTGGCAAGTCCGTTATCTAATCGATGCAATTTGGCACTTAAAACAATCTCGCCATTTTGTGTAAATTTGATAGAATTATTGATTAAATTTATAAATATTTGAGATAATTTAGTAGAATCACCTATAAGATTCATAGGAATTCTATTATCAATATCTAACTTAAAAACATTGTGATTTTGAACTGCAATTTTGTGTAATGAATTATAAATATTATTGACAAGTTCTAGTAAATTAAAATTAATTTTTTCTGTTGTAATATTTAACGATTCAATTCTACTAGTTTCTAAGATTTCATTAATAAATGTCATCAAATAATTTCCTGAAATTTTTAAAGAATTCAAATACTCCAATTGAGATTCTTTTGGGTTTTCTTCAAGTAGCAAATGTGTAATACCGTTTATGGCATTTAACGGGGTTCGAAGTTCATGACTTACTGTTGATAAAAATTCTGAACGGGCTTTGCTTGCTTTTTCAGCTTTTTCTTTAGAAAGTAATAATTCTTTATTTTTTTCCTCTAATAACAAGTTGGTTTGTATTCTTGTTCTGTTGTTTTTATATAAAGTCCAGCTTAAAAACGACAAAATTGTGATTAGAAAAACAGCCAATATGTTGATTAATTTTTCTGATTTTGTAATGCGGCCCCTTTGATTTTTATCAAAAAAATTGTTTTGGGGCATCATTTGAATACTGTCTTGTTGCACCAATTTTTCAAAACCAATTTGTTTTGGAATTGTTATATTTTTTACAAAATACATATTAATATCCTCACAAAAAAAAGTTTTTTTTGCGTAAGTATTAAAGCAAATTAAGAGTAATATGTAAATAAATTTATCGAGTTACTTACT
>NZ_MUGT01000091.1 GCF_002217205.1 Flavobacterium branchiophilum NBRC 15030 = ATCC 35035
ATTATTTTATATGAGCCATTTTATTTAAAAAAAGAAATCGTGTTCATACCCGTTGGGCGAATTTCCTTAAATCCTTATCAATTATTTAGATTTTCATCTATCCAATTGCAAGTACAACACGCTGATTATTCTTTCTTACGTTCCTTTTATTTTGTGCAAAACTGCAAAATTTAATAAAATGAAATATTTGAATTAAAATGAATAAATCATTTCATTTTAATCATTTTAAAAATTCATTTTAAAATATTTCCTTTATACTAGGTTACGGGAGTACATATTTTTAAATTAAAAAAAGTAATGATTTTGTAAAATTCATTGGATATATTGAATTTCATTGTTTTTTTTGAAAATTTCATTGAGATAAAAATAATAACAATCTATGCTATTGCATTGTATGATGCTACAATTCCATTTAATCATAGTAAATAAAGCTACAATAACTTTATATTTATTAAAAAAATATTCTTTTTAAAAATGTAAGAATTGTTTTTTTGCAATTATTTTTTATAAAAAATAAAACATATCGATATAAAGCATATTTAATCGAGCAAATACACACTATTTTTGCATATTGTTACTTTTTATCAAAAAAAGATAAATATTATGTTTTAATATGGTGCGTATGGCAAATCATCTACCACAATAATTATGATAAAATATCATTATTTTATGCTAAAATTTGTTAAAATAATTTATCTTTGCAAAATTAAATGATATCAAAAATATTTAATTTATAATTTTTTTTAAAATGATATTCGATATTTTAATTTTGATTTTTTTATTCAAAACACTGATAATCAAACATATAAAGCAATGAAATTATTAAAAATTTAAATATTATTAAAAATGGAAGCCCTTAAAAAAAAAATCAAAACCATCTTTATTATTTATTTTACGATAATTATACCTTTTTTATTTATCAACGCCATCCTTTACCACTTGTTTGGAGTTAATTTTTATGCAATTGCTTATTTGTTTTTTGCATTCTTCAATATCATATTTTTATTTAATTTACTTTATTTGCCTTTTGAAGTTATACAACATTTTAAAAAACTGTATTTAAATTTAACTATTCTATTTACTTTTTGTGTAACATTCTTTTATATTAAATCTACTGTATATTTATTATTGTGGCATTTTTTAATCACATTTGGCGTGTATATTTTTTTTCAAAAAAAATATTTCATAAAGTGGGTCGGTGTTGTTTTATTGCTACTTGTATGCAATTTTATAATAATCCAATTTGACGATTTTTTTCATTTCAATCAAAAATATTATAAATTACCCGACGAAACCTCTTATTTATATATCTATTTTACTATCAATTCTTTTTCATTTACCGTATCTTGCATAATAATATTATTTATTTTACAAAATTATTATTCCAAATTAAATAATATAAAATCCAACACCCCAGACAACGCATTATCAAATGACGGTAACGATACAACTTTATTCGAACAAAAAATAATAATAGATAATGTCCATGATGATGATAATGATGAATTTAATAATTTATTTGAAAAAATAAAAAATGTGGTTGAAAAAGACAAGCTTTTTTTAGATAATGAATTGTCTATTAATAATATAGCAAAAAAAGTAAACACTAATATTTCTTACATATCTAAGGCGATAAATATTAAGACAGGTGAGAATTTTAATAATTTTATCAATCAATACAGGATTCATTATTTTAAGGAATTGCTAAAAAAGAAAGACAATGATTCGTATAAACTGAAGTACTTATATTCCGAATCGGGTTTTAAAAACCAATCCACATTTAATAAAGCTTTCAAAAAAATAGAAAACAAAACCCCATCTGAATACATTAAAATGTATTTTGATCGAGATGTTGAATTTGATTAATTGAAAACGAATATTAAATCAGATAAAAATATTGATTATTTGTATGTTTTTTTATATAAAAAAAAAGACCAACTGAAAACTAACAGTTGGTCTTTTTATTTTTGGTTTTTAGTGTTACTCCTGTTTTTTTATAAAAGCAATATTCTTTTTCTCATAAGTATTCAAAAAGCCATCAACATTTTCATATTGTGCATGATACCATGATTGATTGTTAAAATAACGGTTCATATCACTTGTTTTAAAAACATAGCCATAGCGGGCATAAATTTCATTTCTCATGATTTTTAAATCCCATTTTGTAAGCCCCCTTACGTCTGCAAAAGTCAGCAAACGGGTGGATGCTTCTGGATAAATCCCTGGCAAATGCGAACGGTTTTACTCAATTCTTGGAGCGTGTTTTTGGGCAAGAGCCTCATTTGAGACCAACAACGTTAGCCCTACAGCAAAATATATTATACGTGTCATTTTCAACTTTTTATTTTTTAAATAATTTCATTAATACTCCAAATGCTCCTCTAATAAAAGTAGCACTTGTAACCACTTTTAACACCGATTTGCCAACCACACTTGCTGTACTTGGCTCGCTGTCTCGTTCAGGAGTGTCCGCCGCTTCTTCGGTTGCCGCTTCTTGAGCTTCGGTAATTTTTTGGGTTAGCATTTCAAAGGCACTTTCTCTGTCTATTGTAGTTTCATACTTGCGAACCAATTTAGATTGGTCGTTTATCGCTTTAATTTCATCGTCGGTCAAAATGTCCATTCTGCTCTCTGGAGCTCTCAACATGGTTGCGGCAAGTGGTGTAGGAATCCCTTTTTCGCTCAATGCTGTTACAAAGGCCTCCCCTATTCCCAAACTCGTTAGCACCTCATCGGTTTGATAAAAATCAGAGCTCGGATAATTATCGGCTGTTTGTTTGATTGCCTGCCTGTCGTTTGCCGTAAAAGCCCTCAAAGCATGTTGAATTTTGAGACCTAATTGGGCCAAAATACCGCTAGGAACGTCCATAGGATTTTGTGTAATAAAATAAATCCCCACCCCTTTTGAACGAATTAATTTTACAATCGTTTCTATTTGTTCCAATAATGCCTTGCTGGCTTCTTTAAAAATCAAATGGGCCTCGTCTATAAAAATCACCAATTCGGGCTGGTCTGCATCGCCCCTTTCTGGCATAACATGATATATTTCGGCCAGCAAACTCAACATAAAAGTCGAAAACAATTTAGGTTTGTCCTGTATATCCGTCAGCCGCATGATGTTTACATATCCTTTGCCGTTTTGGTCAAATCGCATCAAATCTTGCACATCAAACGATGTTTCGCCAAAAAAAATGTCGCCTCCTTGTTGTTCCAATTCAATTATTTTTCTCAAAATAGTGCCTGTTGTTGCCGTAGAAATTTTGCCATAAGATTCCTCTATGGCCTCCTTACCCTCTTCGGTAATGTAGTTGATCATTTTTTTAATGTCTTTTAAGTCTAGCAAAGGCATTTTTTGGTCGTCGCAAAACTTAAATATCACAGCAATTACCCCCGATTGGGTTTCGTTTAGGTCTAAAATTCTCGAAAACAATACAGGGCCAAACTCCGACACCGTAGCCCGCAAACGCACCCCCTCTTGTTCTGACAACGTTAGCAATTCGACAGGAAACGATTTGGGTTCAAACGGAATGTTAATTTTATCATGACGCTCGGTAATAAAGCTTTTCACCTCGCCTTCTTTGGCAATACCCGAAAAGTCTCCTTTTATATCCATCATCAAAACTGGAATCCCATAGCCCGACAATTGTTCGGACAATACCTGGATGGTTTTGGTTTTGCCCGTTCCTGTTGCTCCAGCTATCAATCCGTGGCGGTTTAAGGTTTTTAGCGGAATTTTTACCACCGCATCGCCAAGAGCCTCACCGTCCAACAAGGCCGCCCCCAATACTATATGATCGCCTTTTGTGGCATATCCTTCATTAATTATTGCTGTAAATTGTTCTATTTTGCTCATTTTTCAAACTATTTATTATAAAAGCCAAATTTAATTAAAAAAAATTGAAAGATTGAAAAAAAAATCCGAAAGACTGGGAAGATGGTTTGTGGTTTGTGGTTGATGGTTTGTGGTTGATGGTTTGTGGTTGATGGTTGATGGTTGTTGGTTGATGGTTGTTGGTTGATAGCTGAAACTTCTAACCTCTAACCTGAAACTTGAAACTTGAAACCAAAAAAAAACTCACTTACAAGGTTTTGAATTTCAAAGGAATAGGTGTTTTTTGTTTAAATAATAGCGTATTTATTTGACAAACGTGTATTTAATGGCTATTTTTTCTATATTTACAACATCAATAATTGATTAAGATCCAAAATACAATAGCTTTTGCTACCTTATAAAATTTGGAAACATTTTATAAACCTAAACAAACTTTATACACATGACAAACAATTTTACAAACCAGTACTCGCTTTCCAAAACACTTCGATTTGAATTGATTCCGCAAGGAAAAACATTGGAATTTATTCAAGAAAAAGGATTGCTCTCTCAAGATAAACAACGAGCGGAGAGTTATCAAGAAATGAAAAAAACTATTGATAAATTTCATAAATACTTTATCGATTTAGCTTTAAGCAATGCTAAACTAACTCATTTAGAAACTTACTTGGAATTATACAATAAAAGTGCTGAAACAAAAAAAGAGCCAAAATTTAAAGACGATTTAAAGAAAGTACAAGACAATTTACGAAAAGAAATCGTTAAATCTTTTTCGGAAGGAGAAGCGAAATCAATTTTTGCTATTATCGATAAAAAAGAACTGATAACCGTAGAACTTGAAAAATGGTTTGAAAACAACGAACAAAAAGACATTTATTTTGACGAAAAATTCAAAACCTTTACTACTTATTTTACTGGTTTTCATCAAAACAGAAAAAACATGTATTCGGTTGAACCCAATTCTACCGCTATTGCTTATCGATTGATTCATGAAAATTTACCTAAATTTTTAGAAAATGCTAAAGCATTTGAAAAAATAAAACAAGTAGAAAGTTTGCAAGTTAATTTTAGAGAATTAATGGGGGAATTTGGAGATGAAGGGCTAATTTTCGTAAATGAATTAGAAGAAATGTTTCAAATCAATTATTATAATGATGTGCTTTCACAAAATGGAATTACAATTTATAATAGTATAATTTCAGGATTTACCAAAAATGATATAAAATATAAAGGTCTAAATGAATACATAAATAATTACAATCAAACCAAAGACAAAAAAGACCGTTTGCCAAAATTAAAACAATTGTATAAACAGATTTTAAGTGATAGAGTTTCACTTTCGTTTTTGCCCGACGCTTTTACGGATGGGAAACAAGTTTTGAAAGCCATATTTGACTTTTATAAAATCAACTTACTTTCTTATACCATTGAAGGGCAGGAAGAAAGCCAAAACCTTTTACAATTAATTCGTCAGACAATTGACAACCTTTCCAGTTTCGACATCCAAAAGATTTATCTAAAAAATGACACCCATTTAACCACAATTTCGCAACAATTATTTGGTGATTTTTCGGTGTTTTCATCATCTTTAAATTATTGGTATGAGACGAAAGTAAATCCAAAATTTGAAACAGAATATTGCAAAGCCAACGAAAAAAAGCGAGAAACTTTAGATAAAGCCAAAGCTGTTTTTACAAAACAAGATTATTTTTCTATCGCTTTTTTACAAGAAGTACTTTCAGAATACATCCTTACCTTAGATGACACTTCTGATATTGTAATAAAACATTCTTCCAATTGTGTTGCCAATTATTTTAAAAATCATTTTGTTGCCAAAAAAGAAAATGAAACCGACAAAACCTTTGATTTAATTGCTAATATTACTGCAAAATACCAATGTATTCAAGGAATATTAGAAAATGCAGACCAATACGAAGACGAACTCAAACAAGACCAAAAATTAATTGATAATTTGAAATTCTTTTTAGATGCTATTTTAGAATTGTTGCATTTTATCAAACCTTTGCATTTAAAATCGGATAGTATTACCGAAAAAGATACTGCTTTTTATGATGTTTTTGAAAATTATTATGAAGCCTTAAGCCTTTTGACACCATTATACAATATGGTACGAAATTACGTAACGCAAAAGCCCTACAGCACCGAAAAAATAAAATTGAATTTTGAAAATGCACAGTTATTGAATGGTTGGGATGCCAATAAAGAAGCCGATTATCTAACAACTATTTTGAAAAAAGACGGTAATTATTTTTTAGCCATTATGGATAAAAAGCATAACAAAGCGTTTCAAAAGTTTCCAGAAGGAAAAGAAAATTATGAAAAAATGGTGTATAAACTATTGCCTGGAGTAAATAAGATGTTGCCAAAAGTATTTTTTTCCAATAAAAATATTGCTTACTTCAACCCATCAAAAGAGTTATTAGAAAACTATAAAAAAGAGACGCACAAAAAAGGAGACACATTCAATTTAGAACATTGTCATACGTTGATCGATTTTTTCAAGGACTCTTTAAACAAACATGAAGACTGGAAATACTTTGATTTTCAATTTTCTGAAACAAAATCGTATCAAGATTTGAGTGGTTTTTATAGAGAAGTAGAACATCAAGGCTACAAAATCAATTTTAAAAATATCGATTCAGAATATATTGATGGTTTGGTGAACGAAGGTAAATTGTTTCTATTTCAAATTTACAGCAAAGATTTATCGCCTTTTTCCAAAGGGAAACCGAACATGCACACTTTGTATTGGAAAGCCTTATTTGAAGAACAAAATTTGCAAAATGTAATCTATAAATTGAATGGACAAGCCGAAATATTTTTTAGAAAAGCCTCTATAAAACCTAAAAATATAATATTGCACAAAAAGAAAATTAAAATTGCCAAAAAGCATTTTATTGATAAAAAAACAAAAACATCTGAAATTGTTCCTGTTCAAACAATAAAAAACCTCAATATGTACTACCAAGGAAAAATAAGTGAAAAAGAATTAACACAAGATGATTTAAGGTATATTGATAATTTTAGCATTTTCAATGAAGAAAATAAAACAATTGATATTATAAAAGACAAACGATTTACGGTTGATAAATTTCAGTTTCATGTGCCGATTACCATGAACTTTAAAGCAACGGGAGGAAGTTATATCAATCAAACCGTATTAGAATATTTGCAAAACAATCCCGAAGTTAAGATTATTGGATTGGATAGAGGAGAACGCCATTTGGTATATCTTACACTGATAGACCAGCAAGGAAACATCTTGAAACAAGAAAGTTTGAATACAATCACCGATTCTAAAATCTCGACACCTTATCATAAGTTATTGGATAACAAAGAAAAAGAACGTGATTTAGCTCGGAAAAATTGGGGAACGGTGGAAAACATCAAAGAACTCAAAGAAGGCTATATCAGTCAAGTAGTACATAAAATTGCTACGTTGATGGCGGAAGAAAATGCCATTGTGGTAATGGAAGAATTGAATTTTGGATTTAAACGTGGACGATTCAAAGTGGAAAAACAAATTTATCAAAAGCTGGAAAAAATGCTGATTGACAAATTAAATTATTTGGTATTGAAGGATAAGCAACCTCAGGAATTAGGCGGATTGTACAACGCATTACAACTCACTAATAAATTTGAAAGTTTCCAAAAAATGGGTAAACAATCGGGCTTTTTGTTTTATGTACCCGCTTGGAACACCTCCAAAATTGACCCTACCACTGGTTTTGTGAATTATTTTTATACCAAATATGAAAACTTGAAAAATGCCAAGGAATTTTTTGATAAATTCCAATCCATTCGATATAATGTTAAAGAAAAATATTTTGAATTTGAGGTAGATAAGTACAGCGATTTTAATCCAAAAGCCGAAGGAACGCAACAAGCCTGGACCATTTGCACGTATGGCGAACGAATAGAAACCAAAAGACAAAAAGACCAAAACAACAAATTTGTAAGCACTCCAATTAATCTAACTGAAAAGATAGAAGACTTTTTAGGCGAAAATAAAATTGTTTACGGAGATGGTAATTGCATCAAATCTCAAATTGCTAGCAAAGACGACAAGGCTTTTTTTGAAACCTTATTGTATTGGTTCAAAATGACTTTACAAATGCGAAACAGCGAAACAAGAACAGATATAGATTATCTAATTTCGCCCGTGATGAATGACAACGGAACATTTTACAACAGCCGAGATTATGAAAAATTAGAAAATCCAACTTTGCCCAAAGATGCCGATGCCAATGGTGCGTATCATATTGCTAAAAAAGGATTGATGCTTTTGAATAAAATAGACCAAGCCGACTTGACAAAAAAAGTGGATTTATCTATTAGTAACAGAGATTGGTTGCAATTTGTACAAAAAAATAAATAACTATGACCTCCTCCCTCCTCATCTACCAAACCGAAGAAAAGTGTATGCGGAAATGAAAAAATAAGAACCCCACCTTTGTCAAAGTTTAGAACTTTGACAAAGGTTTTAGAAGAAATGTTTCAAGTTACGTTTTTAAGAAAAGTGTTCACCCAACCACCTTTGTCAAAATTTGGAACTTTGACAAAGGTTTTAGAAGCAAGTTTAGAACTTAAACAAAAATTTAAAATAAAAAAATGAATATAAGAGAAGAAATTATAGAACCGGATTGTTTTTATCATTTATATAACAGAGGTATAAATGGTAATCGAATATTTGATAACGAACAGAATTATGACTATTTTTTGAGACAGTTTACGAAATATGTAAATGAAGTTTGTGAAGTCTATGCGTATTGTTTAATGCCAAATCATTTTCATTTTTTGATTAAAGTAAAATCAAAAGATGAGCTAGCTATTTTTTTAACCGAACATACGAAAAATAATTTAATACAACAAGGTTTGCATGCTGATACAAATATTGTTAGTAAGCAAATTGGTAAATTCATAAGTAGTTATAGTCAAGCCTACAATAAAGTCAATAAACGACATGGCCCCCTTTTGGAATCCCCTTTTAAAAGAATCAAAATTAATGGAAATGAATATTTAACAAATTTAATTTTATACATTCACTGCAACCCACTTGAGCTAAGAAAAGAAATTGAAAATTATAAATACTCTTCCTATCGGGCAATCGTATCAACATCTAAAACACATGTACAACGAGAATCTGTATTAGAAATTTTTGGAGGTATTGAAAATTTTATATTTTGTCACAACGAAAAAAAGGTTTAGTACTCCAACTTTGTCAAAGTTTGGAACTTTGACAAAGGTATTAGAAGCAACGTTTCAAGAAAAGTGTTCACCCAACCTCCTTTGTCAAAGTTTAGAACTTTGACAAAGGTATTAGAAGCAACGTTTCAAGAAAAGTGTTCACCCAACCTCCTTTGTCAAAGTTTAGAACTTTGACAAAGGTATTAGAAGCAACGTTTCAAGTTACGTTTTCAAGAAAAGTGTTCACCAAACCACCTTTGTCAAAATTTGGAACTTTGACAAAGGTGGAGTACTAAATCTTTGTCAAAGTTTAGAACTTTGACAATGGTTTTAGAAACGACGTTTTCAAAAAGGCTTTCAAAAAGATTTTCACCCAACCACCTTTGTCAAAGTTTAGAACTTTGACAAAGGTTTTAGAAGAAATGTTTCAAGTTACGTTTTCAAGAAAAGTGTTCAAGAAAAGTGTTCACCCAACCACCTTTGTCAAAATTTGGAACTTTGACAAAGGTTTTTTTTCTAACTTTATTTTATTTTGAAAAATAAAGTTAAAAATTTGGTGTGTTTACAATTAATTTTTATTTTTGATATTATTAATATTTAATTTTATTACGAATGAGAAAGTTTATTGCTACAATTGCTCCAAAAGCAGTTACAGACGCTTTGATTGCTACACTAAATAATGCACTAACATCATTTAATGCTTTCAAAATTAGCTTGACTAACGACGAAAAACAAGCTACCCGATCTATGGCAGAGGGCAGAGAGGGCTATGCCCGATTGGTATCTCGTATTGCAACCCAGTTTCCAAACTCGTTGAGCCGTGCCGATGTGCCTGCAGATTTGACAAACCTGTTGGACTATTATCAAAACCTGGAAGCCACCCGATTGGCCTATATTCAGGGCATCGAAACCATCGAGGAAACCCAGCTAGGGGCCGCCACCGACATCATGCTACTTGTGGACAGATACGTACAAAACCTTCAAATCTCTAGGGGCAACGAAGGAGCTTTGGACAATGCCATGAAGGAAGTGGACGACTGGAATAAGAGGTTTGCAAACAAAGCCGCCACACCGCCAGGAAATTAAATGTTTATCTTTTGAACACGCTTTCTAAGCGTGTTTTTTTTTGTAGCGTGTTTTTAAAATGTATTAGGAACTCTTATAATTGGTTCTCTTTTTATGGTAGGCGAGCCTGCCTTTTTGGTAGGCGAGCCTACCTTTTTGGTAGGCGAGCCTACCTTTTTGGTAGGCGAGCCTACCTTTTTGGTAGGCGAGCCTACCTTTTTAGTAGGCGAGCCTACCTTTTTTGTAGGCGAGCCTACCTTTTTTGTAGGCGAACCTGCCTTTTTTGTAGGCGAACCTGCCTTTTTTATAGGCGAGCCTCGTAAGTGTGCTTGTTATTTTATAAGCCATAAAAAAATAACGCTACTATCGGATTTTAAATGAACTAAAATTTTATTTTATGGAAAACTACATGCCCATATCGTTTATCAACGATTTTATTTTTTGTCCACGGTCTATATACAATCATCAACTGTATCAAAACAGGGACGAAATGCTCTATCAAGGGGAAGCACAAACACAGGGAAAAGCTTCCCATGAAAAAATAGACTCAAAAACCTATTCGGACAAAAAAAACGTACTTCAAAATTTTGAGGTTTACTCATCTCATTATCAATTGTTTGGTAAAATTGATGTGTTCGATATTGACAAAGGGTTGCTAACCGAACGAAAAAACAACATCAAAACCATTTATGATGGTTATGTGTTTCAATTGTATGCCCAATATTACTGCTTATCAGAAATGGGGTATCAGGTAGAAAAAATGGCGTTATATGATTTTTCAAAAAACAAAATGTATCCCATCGATTTGCCAAAAAACAACCTTGTAATGCAGCAAAAATTTGAAGCTACTTTAGAAGCAATTCATCGTTTTTCGTTATTGAAAAAAGATTTTATTGCCAATAAATATAAGTGCGAAAAATGTATTTATAACCCATTATGTGATGCCAGTGTATGTTAAGTTTCCCAGATTTTGAAAAGAAAAGAATTGTAGTTGTTTTTACAACAGAAGAGCAAAAATTTGCAATAAAAAACGACAACTTGGTCGTGAAAAACAGTGATGATAAAATAATTTTGCAAGACACCTGTCATCGGGTTTTGTCT
Organism: Flavobacterium branchiophilum NBRC 15030 = ATCC 35035; assembly: GCF_002217205.1. Lineage (GTDB taxonomy): Bacteria > Bacteroidota > Bacteroidia > Flavobacteriales > Flavobacteriaceae > Flavobacterium > Flavobacterium branchiophilum. The sequence continues at coordinate 11,207 of NZ_MUGT01000091.1, forward strand.
TTGTGGATTATTGGCAATTGTTCCATTACTAGTGTTTTATTAAAAAAAAGCAAAAAACATGGATTTCCAATTTTTCATTTGGGAAGCCATTTTCGGCTTATAGGGTTTTGGAATTCCGCAACGGAAGGCAATTTTTTATTGCGATACAAACAATATCATTATAGCAATAAAGAAATAGCTAAAAAACTGGTATTGAATAAAATAGCGAATCAATTGGCATTACTTAAAGAATTACGAAAAAAAAGTGCTATTGAAAAAACAGCTATGGAACAATTGGAAAGTTATATTAATTCCATTGAAAACAAAACCGAATGGAAAGAAATATTGGGCGTTGAAGGTATTGCTAGTAAAGTATTTTTTTCGGCCTATTTTAAAGACACCAATTGGAAAGGCAGACAACCAAGAGCCAAAATGAGTGCTCTGAATGTATTGATGGATATAGGCTATACTTTTTTGTTTTATTGGGTTGAAAACATGTTGAGTTTGTATGGCTTTGATTTATACAAAGGGGTGTATCATCAAAATTTTTATCAGCGTAAAAGTTTGGTTTGTGATATTATGGAACCCTTTCGGTGTATTATAGACAGTCAGCTAAGGAAAGCCTACAATTTAGGACAAATAAAAGAAGAAGATTTTGTGATACATCGCAATCAATACCAATTGAAGCCTGAAAAAGCTAAAGAATATACACGCTGGCTTTTGGTTGCCATTATGGATTATAAAGAACCCCTTTTTTATTATTGCCGAGACTACTACCGTTCTTTTATATCGGAAAAACCTATTGAGCATTATCCATATTTTGATTATTCAAAAAAAAATAAAAAGTAAAAAATATGTTATTAGTATCCTACGACATCAGCAACAACAAAACACGAACCCATTTTTCAAAATATTTGAGCAAATTTGGTCATCGGTTGCAATATTCGTTGTTTGAGATAGACAACAGCAAGCGGATTTTGAATTTGATTCAAATTGAAATTAAGACCAAATATGCCAAACAATTTGAAGAAACGGATAGCATTATGATTTTTCAGATGAGTCCGAGTTGTGTTATTACAAAATATGGTTATGCCAAGCATCAGGACGAAGATTTGGTTTTGTTTTGAAAAAAAAAACTTTGAATTAGAGAAAAAAAGTTATAGGTTTGCATCGGATTGCATGGTTACTATTGTAAAAAAATGCAAACCTGGGTCTTAATAATAATAATACTGACAAAAGGCATGAAAACAAGCTTTCGAATGCTGTTTTTTTATTTAAAAGCAACCAAAAACGGTAAAAAAGGGTTGTTTTTGTGTCATTTTGGCAGTGTTAGAGTTTAAAACCACTTTAAAATTTCTACTATTGTAGAT
>NZ_MUGT01000092.1 GCF_002217205.1 Flavobacterium branchiophilum NBRC 15030 = ATCC 35035
GGCTCATATAAAATAATTGGGGAGAAGTTGTAAATTTGCAATAAAAAAGCAATGGATTTTTCATTTTTTTCACACTTTCTACCTGATGGGTTATTAGACCATTTTGATGTTTTAGATTTTAAAGAATTAGGGGATATAGCAACCAAAAAGGATTGTTTTTATATTTATTTAGATGAGAAGAATATACTTCCAAATGGCTATGAAAATGAACAATATGAATCAAAAGGATTTTATAATCGTACTATAATTCAAGATTTTCCTATTCGTGGAAAAGCCGTTTATTTAGGTATTCGTCGTAGGCGATGGCGGAGTAAAACAGATAAATCTGTTGAAATTAAAAGCGATTATTCGTTCATCACTGAAGGTTCAAAACTAACTATTGAATTGGCAGCTTTTTTAAAATCTACAGGTTTCGACCCGAGAAGATACGATAAGTAATATTGCTAGTTATTATGGTGTTAAGGCGGATTTAGTGAGAAGACATTATAAAAAGACAAGTGGTTTTAAAATTTGGAATCAATATAATCATGCCGAAGATTATTTGATATACCCAGAAAACATAGGTGAAAATTTAAGCATTGATGAAGTAAGTTTGTCAAAAGGAGAGCTTTATACATTTGTTACTAATAAATCAGGAAAAGGTAAAAAACGAACATTAGTTGCTAGTATAAAAGGCACTAAGAGTCAGGATATTATTGATGTTTTGCAGAAAATACCGTTAGAAAAACGTAAATTAGTTAAGACAATTACTCAAGACATGGCAAACAACATGCAACTAGCTTCAAAGATGTGTTTTCCAGAGAGTTATTTGATTACGGATCGTTTTCACGTTGTAAAAATGGTTATGGAATGTTTGCAACATCTTCGAATAAAATATCGCTGGGAGGAAATTGAAAAAGAAAACCAAGCCATAAAATTAGCCAAAGAACAAGGTGTAAAATATGTTCCATTTGTTTTTGAAAACGATGATTCCCCTAAACAATTACTTGCTCGAAGCAGATACATTATCGCTAAAAAACAGAGTGAATGGACAGAAAATCAAAAACAAAGAGCCGAAATATTATTTAAAAATTATCCGCTTTTACACGATGCTTATAAACATACAATGGAATTTAGAAATATTTATGAAGAACAATCAAAAGAGTTGGCTAGAGAAAAATTTTTGAATTGGATTGAAAAAACAAAATTGTTAAAAATGAACACTTTTAATACCGCAGCAAATAGTCTAAAATATCATTTAGAAACAATATTAAATTTCTTTACTCAAAGGCTCACAAATGCAAATGCAGAATCTTTTAATTCCAAAATAAAACTATTTAGAGCTAACCAAAGAGGTGTTATAGATGTGAAGTTCTTTCTGTTCAGAATGGAAAAATTATTTGCTTAATCCCCTTAAAATTTATGTGAACC
>NZ_MUGT01000093.1 GCF_002217205.1 Flavobacterium branchiophilum NBRC 15030 = ATCC 35035
GGCTCATATAAAATAATTGGGGAGAAGTTGTAAATTTGCAATAAAAAAGCAATGGATTTTTCATTTTTTTCACACTTTCTACCCGATGGGTTATTAGACCATTTTGATGTTTTAGATTTTAAAGAATTAGGGGATATAGCAACCAAAAAGGATTGTTTTTATATTTATATAGATGAGAAGAATATACTTCCAAATGGCTATGAAAATGAACAATATGAATCAAAAGGATTTTATAATCGTACTATAATTCAAGATTTTCCTATTCGTGGAAAAGCCGTTTATTTAGGCATTCGTCGTAGGCGATGGCGTAGTAAAATAGATAAATCTATTGAAATTAAAAGCGATTATTCGTTCATCACTGAGGGTTCAAAATTAACTATTGAATTGGCAGCTTTTTTAAAATCTACAGGTTTCGACCCGAGAAGATACGATAAGTAATATTGCTAGTTATTATGGTGTTAAGGCAGATTTAGTGAGAAGACATTATAAAAAGGCAAGTGGTTTTAAAATTTGGAATCAATATAATCATGCCGAAGATTATTTGATTTATCCCGAAAATATAGACGAAAATTTAAGTATTGATGAAGTAAGTTTGTCAAAAGGAGAGATTTACACATTTGTTACTAATAAATCAGGAAAAGGTAAAAAACGAACATTAGTTGCTAGTATAAAAGGCACTAAGAGTCAGGATATTATTGATGTTTTGCAGAAAATACCGTTAGAAAAACGCAAATTAGTTAAGACAATTACTCAAGATATGGCAAACAACATGCAACTAGCTTCAAGAATGTGTTTTCCAGAGAGTTATTTGATTACGGATCGTTTTCACGTTGTAAAAATGGTCATGGAATGTTTGCAACATCTTCGAATAAAATATCGTTGGGAGGAAATTGAAAAAGAAAATCAAGCCATAAAATTAGCCAAAGAACAAGGTATAAAGTATATTCCATTTGTTTTTGAAAATGATGATTCTCCCAAGCAATTACTTGCTCGAAGCAGATACATTATCGCTAAAAAACAAAGTGAATGGACAGAAAATCAAAAACAAAGAGCCGAAATATTATTTAAAAATTATCCGCTTTTACACGATGCTTATAAACATACAATGGAATTTAGAAATATTTATGAAGAACAATCAAAAGAGTTGGCTAGAGAAAAAATTTTGAATTGGATTGAAAAAACAAAATTGTTAAAAATGAACACTTTTAATACCGCAGCAAATAGTCTAAAATATCATTTAGAAACAATATTAAATTTCTTTACTCAAAGGCTCACAAATGCAAATGCAGAATCTTTTAATTCCAAAATAAAACTATTTAGAGCTAACCAAAGAGGGGTTATAGATGTGAAGTTCTTTCTGTTCAGAATGGAAAAATTATTTGCTTAATCCCCTTAAAATTTATGTGAACC
>NZ_MUGT01000094.1:0-40317 GCF_002217205.1 Flavobacterium branchiophilum NBRC 15030 = ATCC 35035
TTATAAATACATTTGGTATAACGCTCATGGTATAAAAAAGGACCTGTTGCACGTTAAAAAATATCCTAAAAAGCAAAAAACCGATAACAAATATTATCGGTTTTTTTTTATTTATCTAAAATACTATTTCAATTGCTTCATTGAATCATTTGCATAAGTATTTGCTGGGTCGATTGCAATGGATTTTCCAAAAAATTCTTTGGCTTTGGCTTTATCTGTATTGGCATAAAAAGCCCCAATATGGTTATAAGCCTCTACAACTTTTGTTTTTTGTTTGGTAACTTCTTCGGTTCCTTTTGCCGACACCAAATCTAAATACGATTGATAATCTTTTGCCATGATATCGTCTTTTTCCATCAAGTCATTGATTCTGGCTTTAAATAAAAAGGCATCTTGTGTAGTGGGCGACACTGAAATAACATTGGCAAATGCTGTATCGGCTTTTGTCAATTCGGCAACATTGGGTTTGGTTTTGTCATAACCATAATAAATGGCATAGCCTAAATAAAAATTGTCCATCAAATAATTTTTTTCGTCTTTGTTTGATGCGGCCAATTCAAAAATGCTAGCAGCTTGTGCATAACTTTTTTGTTTAAACAACCCACTTCCTATTTCATTCAATTCTTCTGCAATTTTTGGATCTACTTCTAGTGCTTTTTTGATGCTCACCAATGCTTCGTCAAACTTTGCTTGGTCTGCTATTTTGTTATCTGTTCCTGTTGCTTTTTTCAATTTGGCAAGTCCTAAAAAATAGTAGTCTCTAGCAATTTTTTTGGTAGCTGGATTGGCAAGGTAATCTTCTAATGATTTGATAGAGGTGTCAATATTACCATTTTGATATGCTGCATAACCCAAATAACGTAAAATTCTAGGATTTACTTTATCCAATTGTTTCATTTTTTCGGCCTCAACTTCTAATGCTTTATAATCTTTTGCCAAAATTAAAAAATCTGCATGTCTCATTCTCGAGTTCAAAGAATAATCCGTCAATGACATGTATTTTTCATACAATCCTAATGCTTTTTGAGTATATTCTTGATATTTTGCAGCTTCTTTGTTTCCCCATAAATAATAGGTTTCAGCTAATTCTCTATATACTGGGCCATAATTTGGATCTTGAGCCAATACATTGTTGTACTCTCTATCTGCTTCTGGAAAAGCTTTTGCTCCTTTCAACAAAACCCCCATTTGCATTTTGGCTCTCAACAAATTAGGATCTGTTGCCACTGCTGTTCTATATGCGGCATAAGAGTCGCTTTGATTTTTGTCTCCATAAAAAGCGTCTCCCAAGGCTAAATTTACTTGAGCATCTTGATAATTGATTGCTTTTGCCCGATTCAAAATAGCAATTGCACTCTTATAATCTGGTTTTTCGGCATTCATATATGCTCTTGCTATAAAAACCATTTCTTGCGTATCTTTCTTACGAGCAGCATTGGTTGCTACACCAAAATTATTTTGTACCCCAACAGTATTGCCATTGTCTAAATCTATTTGACCTAGTCCAATGTTGTTGTAATGTTTAAAATCTTTGGCCTCTAATCCTTTTTGAAAATAAATTTTAGCCGAATCTTGTAAATTTTGATTCAAATAAATATTCCCCAACAAAAATGTAGCCTCTCCATTTGAAGGTTTGGTTTGAACATAGCTTTTCAATAAAGATTTTGCTTTTTCAAATTGTTCTGCATCGATAGCTCTTTTAGCTGGATCCAATTCTTGTGCTTGTCCATAAGTAGCTGTTGCTACACATGCTATGGTAAAAATTTTAAATTTGTTCATCGTAATTATTCTTTTTTATCGTTGTTAATTGTTTTTCTGACAGAGATATTTCGAGTTGGGATTTTCCAAGGTAATAGGCCTGATTTTAATATGATACGTTGGCCACGTTCACCCGTCATAAATGAAGCAAAACCCATACCAAGCCCCGAAAATCCTTGACAATTGATAATATACAAATCTCGTGCCAAAGGATAGGTATGCTCTGCAATATTATTTTGAGTTGGCAAATAATAGCCCGACGTTTTCAAACCCTTTACACTCAATACCCGTATATGCTCTTTATATTTTTCGATATTTGCGGTGGGTTCTACTAGCCAATTGACGCCTACTACACCAATGATGCCGCTGTTTTCCGAAACATATTTAATAACTTCTTCGTTTGTTTTAAATGAAAACACACCTTTATCTGGGGTGCTTTGAAGTCCTGCTAATTCATTAAAATACCGCAATGAACTTGAATTTGGATTGTCAAAAACCAATCCTTTAATATTTTTTTTTGAAATGCCTTTCATAAAATCAATAACATCTTGAAGTGCAATCAGGGTGTCGTTGTTATTTTTATTGCCTATTAATGCAATGGCATCTGTTGCAAATGGCGTTACTTTGGGTGTGATTTTTTTATTGATAAAAACATTCGTTTCTAGTGGGGTTAATTTTCTAGTCAAAACAGCCACTTGCATGGTGTCTTTAAAAAAAGCCCGCAAAACTTCAGCTTCCGATTTTGGGACTAATGTAATTTTGGCATCATAATCACTTTCAAAAACCTGAACCTGATCTTCCACAATTGGCAAAATAGATTCGTCCACCAAAATAGACACTTTTCCTTTTAAAATTGTTTGCTCATCTTGCCCCTTTTGATTGCAAAAATACAAAAGACTCAAAACCAACAACGCTACAATTATTTTACTAAAGATTTTCATTTTTTATATTTTATTAGGTTCATCTCAAATTGTATCGAAAAAACAAAGCATTATCCTTATGCTAAATTCCAAGTAAAACACCCCATAGATGTAGCACGTTTTGGGCGTTACCCACAAGGGGTCGGGCTTTCCGTTTCAAACAACGTTCGTTGAACTCCAAAAGAAGTGAAATATTGTGAAATAATCTTTTTTGATTATCACATTCAGAAACTATATTCTTGCAATACAACACCCCTTTTGGGGGCTGGGGGGCTTCTAAAGGATTCCCACTGCTATTCCTAAAGCAAAATGCTGCATGCAATAGAATCTAGTCTTAGCCTACTTCCTTCAACTCTTGATCATGACTTTTGTCTTTCAACTTTTTTGATTCAGGTTTATATCCATAAATCCACCCTGTATCTGCTACTTTTCGACTTTCAGGTTTTGTTGCTGATTTCAAATTGATTAATCCTTAAAAAACCTAATTAATCTTGTAAACGCATAAACAATAAGTACGATTCCAAAAGCGGTTCTATAATTGGTTGGCATATTGATGGGAAGTGCTTTCCAAAAAATGACTACCAATCCTAAAATCAGATAGATTAAAAAAAACAAAATTCCTATAACGAGAAGAAACCGCTCTTTTGGCGATTTCTTCCCTATAGTTTCAACTATTTTTGTAAACATTATTCTGGTGCTTGAATACTAATTGGCAATTGGTAAGTACATCTTACTTTTTTACCGTTTTGTTCTCCTGGTGCCCATTTTGGACATTTTTTCAACACTCTAATAGCCTCGGCTCCTGTTCCAAATCCAATGTCTCTCAACACTTTAATGTCTGTTAAAGAACCATCTTTTTCAACAACAAAAGACACATACACTTTTCCTTTTAGTCCTTCTTCATCAGGAACTTGAAAGTTATTACCAACAAACTTATAGAATTTTTCAATTCCTCCAGGGAAATCAGGTTTTACCTCGATACCTGCAGAGTTGTACAAAATTTCTGGTTCTGCTTCTACTACTTTAGTATCTCCGTTTCCTGGAGCTTCAATAGTAATTGGAGCATCTGGATCACCTTTGATTGTTTCGGCACCTGTTTGTTTGTTTTTGATTTCCTCTATTTTTGGAGGATTTTCAGTTACCTCTTCTGCTTTGGCCACTTCTGGTTTCACAAATTTTACTTGATCCTGAACTGGTGGTGGCGGTGGCGGTGGTGGTGGCAAAGCCTCTTTTGGTTTTTCTTTTGGCGGTAATTTTACCGTAGTAATTTTTTGGTCGATGGTATCGTCTTCTTTAGCCAATCCATCAAACAAATCGCCCAAAAGTCCAGGAGCTGCCACTGCAAAACTGAACAAAGCCGCACCACACAACAACGCAATGGCTGTTGTTTTTGGGCTTTTGGTACGCAAGTCATAAGCACCGTAACTTTTGTTACGACCCTCAAAAACTACATCGAGCCATTGTTTTTTAAATAAATCTAATTTCATATCTATTTTATTTTTTTAGCCCATCAAAATTTAATTTACAAAAAATTTGGATGGACTAAAGATTCATAAACCCTGTTTATTTACCTTCTAATACTTTTGTTTCTTCTGGTGTAAATTCATCAACAATGGCATACGTTTCCACTTTGTTAATAGCCATTTCATCTAAAATATCAACTAAATTTCTATACGTTGATTTTTTTCCAGGCTTGATGATGACAATGATTCCCTCTGTTGGTTTTCCTTTTGCAGTAGAATAATCCAAAACTACTTTTTTTCTTTCGATAATTGCTTTTCGGATGCCTTCTTTGCCATATACCACATCTTTTGGTCCTGCCAATGGTTTGTCCACAAAGCCCATATACCATTTCAACTTGCCGTTTTCGCCCAACATGATGGTCATTGTACGGTTTTCATCTACTAAAGTTTTCTTTTCCTTTATTTCAGGCTTGTCATTTTTATCAGGCAAAGCCAAATCCATAGATTGCGGTTTAGACAACGAAGTAGTAAGCATAAAGAAGGTAATCAAAAGGAAAGCCAAATCTACCATTGCCGTTAAATCGACTTTGGAGTTTGATTTTTTACTCCTTACTTTGCCACCTTTGCCACTGTCGTCGCCAGTATTTAATTCAGCCATTTTAGTCTCTTTTTTTTAATTAAAAATCTTTTCCTCTTAAACCTGTTACTAGATTAAAGTTGTTGATGTTTTGGTCTTGCAAAATATCCATAATTTTTTTTACTTGTGGATATTCTTGTTTGGCATCGCCTTTAATGGCTACTGCCAATGGTTTGTCATCAAGCTCTTTAGTAGCAACACGTGCATTATAAATCCATTCTTTCAACTGGTTATTAGTTGAATCTTTTGGGATACCTGGCTGTACACCTTCTTTATTTCTATCGGAGTTTTTCATTGCTAAAAGACTTTTCAATCCTTCAACAGGTGTTCCAAAAGTTTCAATCAAAGAAAATTGTTTGTATTCTTCTGGAGTAAAAGTAACTCCATATTTTTCAGCCATCAATTCTAATGTACGCTTTCTAACTTCACGTCCTGTAACTCCAAAAAATACTTTTCCTTTTCCAACGGTAAGTGTTGCCAAATCGTTTTCTGGCAATTTAGTTTGAACCGTAGAAGATGGAGCATCAACAGTAAGTGCCTCTTGTTGTTTGGCAGTTGCTGTAAGGATAAAGAACGTAAGCAAAAGGAAAGCCACATCACACATTGCAGTCATATCAATAGATGCTGCTTTTTTGGACATTTTTACTTTAGCCATTAATTTTGTGTTTTAAAATTTTTGATTTATCGAAACGTTATTTTCGATAAATCAAAAAAATTAGTATTATTTTTTAGAAATTCTTCTGTAAGTATTTACGATAGTTGCACCAGCTTCGTCGATTGAATATGTTAAAGTATCAATTTTTGAAGTAAACAAGTTGTACATAATAATAGCCAAAGCAGATGTAGAGATACCTGTTGCAGTATTGATCAAGGCTTCAGAAATACCGTTTGCCAACATCGCTTGGTCTGGTGTTCCAGAAGAAGCCAAAGCACCAAACGCTTTAATCATCCCTGTTACTGTTCCAAGTAATCCTGCAAGTGTTCCTAAAGATACTAATGTAGAAAGAATAGTCATGTGTTTTTCTAACATTGGCATTTCTAAAGATGTAGCTTCTTCAATTTCTTTGTGTATTGTTTCAGCAGCAGCTTCGCTATCCAAACCTTCTTTTCTCACTTCTTGGTATTTTACTAAGGCAGATTTGATTGCATTGGCAACAGAACCTTTTTGTTTGTCGCAAGTGCTGATAGCTGTTTCGATATCGCCACTTGTAATGTTTCCTTGAACTGTTTTCATGAATTTGTCAATGCTTCCTGTTCCAGCAGCTTTAGTAATAACCATGAAACGCTCAATTGAAAAAGTAATTACCATTAAAAGACATCCTAAAAGTACTGGTACGATAGGCCCTCCTTTGTAAACCATTGCTAAATAGTTTCCTGGTAGTGGGTGTCCTGTGTTTACTCCTCCTTCAAAGTTTGAACCATTACCCATAATGAATTGCCATACAAGCCATCCTACAAAAATACATCCTAAAATGATTAAACCTGTAACCATTCCTCCTCCGTTTGAACCGTTTTCTTTTTTAACGTTTGCCATCTTTTTTAAATTTTAAATAGTTTTAAATAATTTTTATTAGTTTTAGTTGTTATTAAACTTGTTAGGACAAATTTAATTTTTTAGTTGAAATAAAAAAACTTTTTTTGATTTAATTACTGAAAATCTATTGTTTTAACGAAAAATCTGTTTTTTTATTGTTAATTTTTATTGAAATTATATTTATTAAATCAAACGTTTTCGATAATTTGATAAAGATTTTGTATAATAACGCAAAAAAAATGAAAATAATATAATTTTATTGCTTTTTATAAATTTTTTGTTTTTTTTTGAAACAATCGTTGATTTTTATTGTTTTTGAACACTACAAAGGGTGCGATTTTTTAAAAGGGTAGTCATTTTCTGTTTAAAAAAAACATCAAAAAGCGAGGTTTTGACTTTTGATCGAAAAAACACATTCAAATATATTTTTTTTATTCTAGTTTTTTATTTCATCTATTGGGAATTTGTTTTTTTATTTTATTTGATTTACGTTCTAAAAACAAAGGGGTTTTTCATACAACTTTAACCGTTTGAATTGCTTATTTGTTCATCAATTTAACAAATTCTTCGTTTTATTTTTAGCAAAAAGAAATAAAAAAAACGACAGCTATGAAATTATTCATAGTGTCGTTTTTACATAATGACTTTATATTTGTTTATAAATCAAATTTAATTCCTTGAGCAAGGGGCAAACTTGTTGTATAATTGATGGTGTTTGTTTGTCTTCTCATATAGACTTTCCAAGCATCGGAACCGCTTTCTCTACCGCCACCTGTTTCTTTTTCGCCACCAAAAGCACCGCCAATTTCAGCTCCAGAAGTTCCAATATTAACGTTTGCAATACCACAATCTGAACCTGCCACAGACAAAAATGTTTCGGCTTCACGCAAACTATTGGTCATAATTGCTGATGATAACCCTTGTGCAACTCCATTTTGAATGGCTATTGCTTGATGGATGTCGCCCGTGTAGGACAATAAATACAATACTGGTGCAAAAGTTTCGTGTTGTACAATATCCAAATCGTTTGATGCTTCAGCAATGGCTGGTTTGACATAGCAACCGCTTTCAAAACCCTCGCCCGACAACACACCTCCAGCTACAAGCAATTTGCCTCCATGTGCCACAACGTCTGATAATGCTTTTTGATATTGAGCTACCGCATGCACATCAATAAGTGGTCCAACATGGTTTTTTTCGTCTAATGGGTTTCCGATTTTTAGTTGTTGATAGGCCGCAACCAAGGCCTCTTTCACCTTGTCATATATACTTTCGTGAATAATAAGTCTTCTTGTAGAGGTACAACGCTGTCCTGCAGTTCCAACGGCACCAAAAACGGCTCCAATTACAGTCATTTTTATATCGGCATCGGGGGTTACAATAATGGCATTGTTGCCACCTAGTTCTAAAAGTGATTTTCCTAATCGAGCCGCTACCGTTTGAGCAACCATTTTTCCCATTCGAGTAGAGCCTGTTGCAGAAATAAGTGGTACACGGGTGTCTTGAGTTAGCCACTCCCCTACTTGGTAATCACCATTGATTAAACAAGATATGCCTTCGGGTAAATTGTTTTCTTTGATTACTTCGGCAATAATATTTTGACAAGCAACCGAGCAAAGAGGTGTTTTTTCGGAAGGTTTCCAAACACAAACATCGCCACAAATCCATGCTAATGCAGTGTTCCAAGCCCAAACAGCTACTGGAAAATTGAAAGCCGAAATAATACCTACAATTCCTAGTGAATGGTATTGCTCGTACATGCGGTGTCCTGGACGTTCGGAGTGCATGGTTAAACCATGTAACTGTCGAGAAAGTCCAACGGCAAAATCGCAAATATCTATCATTTCCTGTACCTCTCCATAGCCTTCTTGTAGAGATTTTCCCATTTCATAAGAAACCAATTTGCCCAAAGCTTCTTTTTTTTGACGCAATTTGTCGCCAAATTGTCTGACTATTTCTCCACGTTGAGGAGCAGGCATCAGTCTAAAAGTTTGAAAAGCCAAGGCTGCAGTTTGCATCACTGTTTGATATTCGTCTGGCGTTGTAGCATACACGGACCCAATGAACTGTCCATCTACGGGTGAATAACTTGGAATAGCTTTGCCTGCTGTAAATTGATTACGACCTGTTGAAGTACCATAATTTTGGTCCTTTATGCCTAATTGGGCTAACGCTTCGGGCATTTGAAAAGTAGGAGCGATTGTTGTCATTGTAACATTTTTATATATAATTGTTATATTTTAATGCGAAGATATAAAAAAAACTAATGTTAGCCGCTTTAGTAGCTGCTTTTTTTAATAATTTTTTAATATTTTAAGGTTGAAAATCATAAATTAGCCCAAAAAAATGAAACCCTTATGATTGCAAAACCTTTTAATTTGAATCAATGGCTAACAGACCATCGTCATTTACTAAAACCACCCGTTGGGAATAAAAATTTGTATATTGAATCTGAAGATTATATTGTGATGGTTGTGGCAGGCCCAAATGCTCGGAAAGATTATCATTATAATGAAACCGAAGAGTTGTTTTATCAGCTAGAAGGCACAATAACGGTCGCCATACAGGAAGATGGCTTGAGGAAAGAAATGATTTTAGGGCCAGGAGATCTGTATTTGAATCCCGCAAAAATTCCCCATTCGCCCTGCCGATCTGAAAACTCCATTGGTTTGGTAATTGAAAGAAAACGGGCGGGCAAAGGCTACAAGGATGGTTTATTGTGGTTTTGTGAGTCTTGTAATCATCCATTGCACGCTGTTTATTTTGAATTACATAATATTGAAAAAGATTTTCTAAAACATTTCCATGATTTTTACAGTTCTCAAAGTTTAAGAACTTGTAAGCATTGTGGAAAGGAGATGGCTACAGACGAAAGGTTTGTTAGTAAATAGACATTAGACAAACATAAACAAACCTCAACAATTTGATAAAATCATTGAGGTTTGTTTTATATAAATATATTCATTTGATAAAAAATGACATTCCATCAAATAGGAACTGGGTTTATTCTCCTAAAAATGGATAACGATAATTTTCGGGAGTAATGAAAGTTTCTTTGATGGTACGAGGCGAAACCCATCTTAACAAATTGAGTGCCGACCCTGCTTTGTCATTGGTACCAGAGGCTCTTGCACCACCAAAAGGCTGCATGCCAACAATGGCACCCGTTGGCTTGTCGTTGATGTAAAAATTACCCGCTGCATTTTGTAGTGCAGTTGTTGCTTCTTGAATGGCATATCTGTCTTGAGCAAAAATGGCACCAGTTAAAGCATATTCTGAAGTTTCATCGACTAATTTTAACGTTGTATGCCAATTGTCGTCTTCATAAACAAAAATAGTAATCACTGGCCCAAAAAGCTCAGTGTGCATGGTGGTATAATGAGGATTTGTAGTAACAATAATAGTAGGTTCTATAAAATACCCCACAGATTTGTCGCAATGGCCACCCACTAAAATTTCGGCATCTTGGTCTTTTTTGGCTTGCTCTATATAACTTGCCAGTTTATCAAAAGACCCTTCGTGGATAACTGCTGTAATGAAATTTGAAAAATCTTCGGGCGACCCCATTTTCATAGATTTTACATCCGTAATAAGTTGTTGTTGGAGTTGGCCCCACATACTTTTAGGAACATAAGCTCTGGAGGCAGCAGAGCATTTTTGACCCTGAAATTCAAAGGCACCCCTCACAATGCCAGTGGCTACTTGTTTGACATTTGCAGAAGGGTGTGCTACGATAAAATCTTTGCCACCCGTTTCTCCAACTATTCGTGGGTATGTTTTATATTTATGAATATTATTGCCTATATTTTTCCATATTTCTTTAAATACATAAGTAGATCCTGTAAAATGAACCCCCGCCAAATCAGGACTATCGATAACCGTTTGGGTGATCATTTGGGCATCGCCAAAAACAACATTGATAACACCATCTGGCACACCTGCCTCTTTAAAAACATCAATAATTACTTTTGCAGAAAAAACTTGGCTGTCGCTGGGTTTCCAAACCACTACATTGCCCATCATAGCGGCACTTGCAGGAAGGTTTGCGGCAATAGCAGTAAAATTGAATGGTGTTATGGCATAAACAAAACCTTCGAGTGGGCGGTATTCAAGCCTGTTCCACATGGTGCTGTCTGATTTAGGCTGTTCGCTATAAATTTGTGTCATGAATTCGACATTAAAACGCAAGAAATCAATCAATTCGCAAGCGGCATCAATTTCGGCTTGGAACACATTTTTAGATTGCGCTATCATGGTTGCAGCATTGATTTTGGCCCTGTATGGGCCAGCAATGAGCTCTGCCGCTTTTAGGAAAATGGCAGCTCTCTGTTCCCATGCCATATTTGCCCATTTTGATTTGGCTTCTAAAGCCGTTTGAATGGCAAGGTCTATGTGTTTTTTTTCGGCTAAATGATAAGTCCCTACGATGTGTTGGTGGTCGTGAGGTGGCACCATATTTTTAGTTTGCCCTGTTTTAATTTGTTGAGATCCAATATAAAGTGGCACTTCTATTGGGTTGTTCCACAGGGTTTTGTATGCTTCTAAAACGGCTGCTTTTTCGAGAGAATTTGGAGTATATGCTTTTACGGGTTCGTTTACCGCCTTTGGTACATTAAAAAATCCTTTTAACATAGTATTTATATTTTTATTGGTTGGTATATTTTTTTGAAATTGCTAAATTTAAGGCAAAAGTACAAAGGTTTTTTAAATAATTATAAATATCTATGCCCTTTTTTAGTAAAACACAAAAAACCAATTGTGGTTTTATAGGACACAATTGGTTTTTTTGAAGTTGTTGATTTGGGTTAGATTTTATTATTTACAGCAATTTGCGTTAGCGATAGCAGTGAAAATCCTTTAGAAGCCCAGCCCCCAAAAGGGGTGTTGCATTGCAAGAATATAGTTTGTGAATGTGATAATCAAAAATGATTATTTCACAATATGAAATTTCTTTTGGAGTTCAATGAACGTTGTTTGCAACGGATAGCCCAACCCTTGGGGAACGCCCAAAACAGGCTTCGTATAATTTGTTGCCTAGTTTTAGAGTCTAGCTTTGATTTAGAGCAATTTTTATTCCTCTGGAGCTAATTCTATTTCGAGTCCTTCTAATGCCTGAGTAAGGTGCAACTGGCAACCCAATCGGCTGTTTGGTTTTACGTTTAGGGCTTCAGAGAGCATGGCTTCTTCATCGTCATTTTTTTCTGGAAGATTTATATCGTTCAGCACGTAGCATTGACAAGAGGCACACATGGCCATGCCACCACAAATACCAATGGTACCTTCCTCTACTAGTTCATACATTCGAACGAGTTCCATGACGTTCATGTTCATATCTGTTGGTGCTTGTACTTCGTGTATGGCACCTGCTCTGTCGGTAATTTTAATGGTTATATCTGCTGACATTTAATTTTGACATTGGGTTTATATGATGTTGATTACGGTTTCTATTTGAGGAGCATGCTTTTTGATGGTGGTTTCTACGCCTGCTTTCATGGTCATTTGATTGACACTACAAGAATTGCACGCCCCTTCTAAACGGACTTTTACATGTTTGCCCTCTTCGATAGCAACAAGGGAAATATCGCCTCCATCTGAATTTAAAAAAGGACGAATTTCTGCAAGAGCCATTTCAATTTTTTGAGTTAATTCTTCGGTTGTCATCATGTAAAATTAATTTTGGCACCCTGCCATTGTGGTTATTTTAATGGCCTCGGTAGCTGGAAGGTTGTCGTTTCTACGCACGACTTCGGCAACCACTTTGCGGGTAATGTTTTCAAAAACAGTTCCAATCACGGCGTTGGTTTGTAAAGCGGCAGGTCGTCCGTAGTCGCCCGCTTCCCGAATAGATTGTACAATTGGCACTTCGCCAAGGAAAGGGACGTCAAGATCTAGGGCTAAATTTTTGGCTCCTTCTTGTCCAAAAATATAATATTTGTTGTTGGGCAATTCTTCGGGAGTAAAGTATGCCATATTTTCAATAATTCCTAAAACAGGAACTTTGATGGCATCGGACAAAAACATGGCAACCCCTTTTTTAGCATCGGCCAAGGCTACAGCTTGCGGAGTACTTACCACAACAGCCCCCGTAATAGGCAGGGCCTGCATGATGGACAAATGAATATCGCCTGTGCCAGGAGGTAAATCGATAAGCATAAAATCCAATTCGCCCCAGTGGGCATCAAAAATCATTTGGTTGAGTGCTTTTGAAGCCATTGGGCCTCGCCAAATGACAGCTTGACTTGGAGAAGTAAAAAAACCTATGGACAATAATTTTATTTCATAGCTTTCTATGGGTTTCATTTTAGATTTGCCATCAATGTTTATTGATATGGGTTTTTCATTTTCAACATCAAACATAATAGGCATGCTAGGCCCATAAACATCGGCATCTAATATGCCAACACTAAAACCCATTTTGGCTAAAGTTACTGCTAAATTTGCCGTAACCGTCGATTTTCCAACGCCACCTTTGCCAGAGGCCACTGCAATAATATTTTTGATACCTGGTATTGCTTTTCCTTTGATGCTATTGCCATCGGCATTTTTTTCGGGTACTTCTACTTTAAAATTCACTTTTACTTGAGCTTGGGCATCAATTTGTTCGTAAATTACTTTTCTAATATCGTCTTCTGCCCGTTTTTTGATGTGCATGGCGGGTGTATTCAATACAATATCAACTACGATTTCCGAGCCAAAAGTCAATACGTTGGCTACGGCACCGCTTTCTACCATATTTTTTCCCTCGCCAGCTATTGTAATGGTTTCAAGTGCTTTTAAAATGGCTTTTCTATCTAATTTCATATCAGTAAAAATTTATTTTTATTGGTTATTCATGTTATTGCATGTATCTATTGGCATTATTTTTCATAATAATAAGCAAAAGGTATTACATTCATTTGATTGTACTACCTATTTACATTTGTTCCCAATAGCAAATGATCACCTTTATCGAATTGTTTATCATTTGTTTAAACAACATTTTATTGTAATGCTTTTACGCATGCAAATATACTAGGATTATTTTAATTTAAAATGATTTTAAATAAAAAATAGTAGCTTTGACAAGGTTCCTTCAAACTTTGTTGCCATTATTTTAAATCCATATCGGCAGCTACTTTTTCTAATTCAAAATACCAATCGGCTCCAAAACGTCTGATTAAAGCTTCTTTTACAAATTGATAAACAGGTATTCCGAGTTCGTTGCCAAGGGTACAAGCATCATCACAAATGTCCCAACGGTCGTAATTTACGGCAGCAAATTCGGTAAAATCTTTTACTCGAATGGGATACAAATGGCATGAAACGGGTTTTTTCCAAGACACAATCCCTTGATTATAAGCTTGTTCTATACCGCACAAAGCTGTTTTGCCATCAAAAATAACATACGCACAATCTTTGTTGTCTATCAATGGTGTTTCTAAATCGCCATCGGTTCCTTTTACCCAAGTCCCTTGATTTTCAATAGCTTCAATGCCTTCTTTTCTCAAAAAAGGTTTGATTTTTGGGTAAATTGCTTCTAATATCTCTGTTTCTTCGGCACTTAAAGGAGCTCCCGCATCGCCATCTACACAACAAGCCCCATGACAAGCAGAGAGGTTGCAAACAAATTTTTTTTCTAAAATATCTTCTGAAACTATCGTTTTTCCTAATTGAAACATTTTTACTATTTAATTTATATAATTTTATAGAATTTGAAATAATTTATGTATAGTAATTAAAAACTATATCTTTGGCCCTAACTTGATTTAAACTCCTCTTAAAAACCATTGTGCTACGCTATTTTAATAATCAAAATACATATTAAAAATATCGCTTCTAATTCCAAAAGTAAACCAAAGTGTTGTGTCTTTAAAAGCGGCACTATTATCTTGTAAGGGATTGAAATTTCGATACACCAAATGGCCAAACAATTTGATATTGGTAGCTGGGTTGATTAAATATCCCGCTTGCAATTGGGCTATAGCCAAGGTTGTTTTATTACCTTGACCAACTGTAACTCCTTCATTATAAGGCCTATTGGATTGATAACTCAAATAAATATTGCTACCATAATTGGTGTTTGAAGTATCAAAATCCAAACCACGTTTACCAATTGTTAGTTGGCCATTTGCAAACCACCTGCCCTGATGGTAGCGGGCTATGGCAACTAATTCCTCAAAATTACCGCCCCACTGATGCCCCATACTTAGGTTTGTATTTCCATAATTTGTGAGTGGATCCAAATGCGAATACACATAAGGACGCACATGATTGTACTCTAACTGAAGTGTTAAATTATTGATATTAAATGCGTTATAATATTTGGCTCCCAATTGATACCCCCATTTATTTTTCCAACTTTTTCGAGCTGCTTTGATTTCAGAAAACGAAAATTCATCTATTAAAAACTGAGAATAAAAATGAATGTTATTGTTGTATTTATATTTTGCAGTAAACCCTAAAAGGGCATTGCCCGCTTTAGACGACGAAGCAAACTCGACCGTTCGGTAAAAAACAATTGGATTTGCAAAATTAATATCAAAACCCCTTCCGTTTGTATTCGACCAAACAACTGATTCAAAAAACCCCAAGTTTAGTCGGTTGGAAACATTCCAAGATAAAAAATGATTTGCCATATATTTTGTGGAATATGCTTTGTCAATCAACGTTTCGTTGCGAACATCTTTGAGCCACATATAAGTATTTGTATATTTTATTTTCCAAAATTTAGTATTTATTTTAAAAAAAGGATACGGATTACTACCATCTCCCTCTAAAAGAGAGCGGTAACCATCGCCAATAAAATTTCGTCCGTAACCTAATTGAAAATCCATAAACTTACTAGGTACAAAATTCAAATGGGCATCGGCCGAAGGCATATCAAAACTATTTGTTCCGAATTCTTTTACAATACCAAGACCAGGAACCACGGCTGGATTGCCCCCTGCGGGTTTCAAACTTTGACTTAATTGATTGTAATAATCGGCAAATCGGGCTTGAGATTCATAGATGGTGGTTGTAAAATTCAGGTTGTGCCCCAACCCCCCTTGCAACTGTATGGCTCTAGTATTTTGATAGGTGTTTTGCGGTTTTTTTTCGATACTTTTACCTAATTGAACATCAAAAACGGGATTCAAAGTAAACCAATAATCTTGACCTTGTATTTGAACCATGTTTTCGTTCCAAAATTTACGACCAACCCATGACCTTGCTTTTTTTTCGATAGCTTTAAATGCTTTATCAAAATCAAAATAGGGTGCAACTTCGTGATACGAATAGGGCTTAGAAGCAGTATGGTTGTTCAGTCCAATTGCATTGATACTGGGTTCAAATTGAGCATAATAACTGTGCGAAAACGGGATGTTGAGATGGCTATTATACAAAGGTTTTTCAAATTTTTGTAAATATAGTTGATCTAATTCTGTAAGCTCGTTCAAAGGACGTTTGATTGCGTTGGGCGTTGAAGAAGTAGGTATGAAAGGTTCCAATGGAATTTTAATTCGAATTGTGAATTTTGAATAAGTAGGCATTCCGTTGAAAGTTGCGGGCTGAATAATGGGTAGTTTTTCAAAAACATGTTGGCATGAAGTAGCTAATGATTTTTGATCGGTGTCGGTATAAATTATGTTAAATTTTCCCATTTTATCAACCTCAAAAAGCACAATTATTTCGCCTTTGTAATTTTGAGGCAAATCGTTTGGTAATTTAAAATTTTGGAAAACAAAATTCTGAAGTTTTTGATAAAAACAGGACTCGTCTTGGCCAGATTGAATGTTGTTACAATCAGGAAAAAGAGGTGCTCTTTCGTTATGAGCAGGATTGATTTGCGAATTAACAAATAAAGAAGTCAATAAAAAATAAAAAAATAAAGCTTTTTGCATTATTATAAATTGAAATTGGAAAACAAAATGGAGCTTCAAAAGTAGTTAATTTATTTGAAATTGAGGGGGTAACTTTAGGTGTAATTTTAGTTGACTTAAAAATTAAAATTTTATTGTAAATAACAAAAAAAATCCCAAAACAATTCGATTTTGGGATTTTAAATTTGAAAAATTTATCTGATATTGTTATTTTGAATCAAATCGATATACAAATTGATTTTGTCTTTCAATTCTTTTCGAGGGGTTATAAAATCCAAGAAACCGTGTTCGAGTACAAACTCGGCCGTTTGAAACCCTTCTGGCAAATCTTTTCCTGTGGTGTCTCTTACCACTCTTGGTCCAGCAAAACCAATCAAGGCACCAGGTTCCGAGATGTTGATGTCGCCCAGCATGGCATAAGATGCCGTGGTTCCACCCGTTGTTGGGTCGGTACATAAAGAAATATAAGGTATTTTAGCATCGGCAAGTTGTGCTAATTTGGCCGAAGTTTTGGCCAATTGCATCAACGAGTATGCGGCCTCCATCATTCTGGCACCTCCCGATTTTGAAATCATCAAAAAAGGAATGTTATTTTTGATTGAAAAATCAATACCTCTCGATATTTTTTCGCCCACCACTGCACCAACGGAACCACCTATAAAAGCAAAATCCATGCAACAAATTACCAAATCTTTACCTTTTGATTTTCCAACAGCCGTACGAACAGCGTCTTTTAGGTTGGTTTTACTCATTACTTCTTTTAATCGGTCTGCATATTTTTTGGTATCTTCAAAATGCAAAGGGTCTTTAGAAGTGATGTTTTTGTCCAATTCGACAAAAGTATTATTGTCAAACAATATTTCAAAATACTCGGCACTTCCTATTCGTACATGAAAATCGTCCTCTGGACTTACCCACAAATTGCGAGCCAACTCATCGGCATCAATAATTTTTCCGGTAGGAGATTTATACCAAAGTCCTTTTGGAACGTCCTTTTTTTCTTCGGTAGGTGTTGTAATACCTTTTTCTTTTCTTTTAAACCAACTCATATTTTTCAGATTTCAATGCAACAATTGATTTTAAAAAATATTAAAACCCATTGTTGATTTATTTATTTTACAATGTATTTACATTATTCAAATCAGCAAAAGCCTGCTCCAATCGAGCATTGAAAGTTACTTCGCTTTCACGTACCCATTTTCTTGGGTCATAATATTTTTTGTTTGGAGCATCAGCACCTTCAGGGTTTCCAATTTGTGTTTTCAAATAATCAATATTTTTGATCATATAGTCTCTAATCCCTTCTGTATAAGCAAATTGCAAATCGGTATCGATATTCATTTTGACTACACCATACCCAATGGCCTCTCTTATTTCTTCTAAAGTAGAACCAGAACCACCATGAAATACAAAATCTACAGGATTTGACCCCGTTTGGCATTTGTTTTGCACATATTCTTGAGAATTTTTAAGAATTTTTGGTGTTAATTTAACATTTCCAGGTTTGTAAACTCCGTGTACGTTGCCAAATGAAGCTGCAATTGTAAATCGTGGACTTACTTTTGAAAGTTCTTCATAAGCATAAAATACTTCTTCTGGTTGTGTATAAAGTTTTGAGCTGTCCACATCAGAATTGTCCACACCATCTTCTTCTCCACCTGTAATACCTAATTCAATTTCTAAAGTCATGCCCATTTTGCTCATTCTTTCCAAATAATTTTTGCAAATTTCGATATTTTCTTCGATAGGCTCTTCAGACAAATCAATCATGTGCGACGAAAAAAGAGGTTTACCCGTTTGAGCAAAATGAGCTTCGGAAGCGTCTAATAATCCGTCAATCCAAGGTAATAATTTTTTTGCACAATGATCAGTATGCAAAATTACGGTTGCACCATAAGCTTCTGCTAGGGCATGAATGTGTTTTGCACCTGCAATTCCGCCAGCAATTGCTGCTTTTTCGTTTGCGTTGGACAATCCTTTTCCTGCATTAAATTGAGCACCTCCGTTAGAAAATTGAATAATTACGGGAGCATTTAATTTTGCTGCCGTTTCTAAAACACCGTTTATGGTGCTAGACCCTGTTACGTTTACTGCGGGTAATGCAAATCCTTTTTCTTTTGCATAAGCAAAAATTGCTTGAACTTCGTCGCCAGTTGCAACTCCAGGTTTAATGTTGTGTGCCATTTTTATCTAGTTTAGTTTTAATTGAGCTACAAAAATAATAAATTAATTTTTAGAATGGATAATTTATACCAATATTTAGAATCGTCTTTGATAAATTATAGCCTGTGAACCATCTTTTGTCAGATTCGTTTGCTGGATTATACGTTTTATACCCAAAATCGAGCCTAACAACAAAGTAAGTCAAATCGTATCTGATACCAAATCCAGAGCCAACGGCTAAGTCTTTTAATGATTTGAATCCATAAAAATAAGTATCGTCTTTATAATCCGTGTTGTACAAATTCCAAATATTGCCCACATCTACAAACAATGCTCCATTCCATTTGTCATAAATATTAAATCGAAGTTCCGAGTTCAAGCTCATTTTCATATTGGCAACATTAAAATCATAAAAGGAATTGGCTTTTCCAGCGCCTAATGAATAAGGAAGCCACCCCCTATTATCGTTAGACCCCCCTCCAAAATAGCTTCTTGAAAACGGAATGGATTTTGAATTGCCATAAGGCATTCCTAAACCAAAAAAAGTACGAATGGCCAATACTTTTTGCCCTCGTAAATCCCAGTTTTTTATATACTCTAATTCCCCTTTTAAATATTGGGTATAGGCCACACCAAAAATGGTTCTACTGCCATTTTCGTCTATTGGTTGCAAGTTTTTATTGGACAATAATGACAATAAATTACCCGCCGACTCTATTTTTGTTCTAATTGTATAATAATTATTATCGGCATTGTCTAGTCTGGACGATTTTAAATAAGAAAAACTAGAAGATAATATCAAATCATTTTGAATAATTCTTTCCCTTCTTTCAAAAATACTCAACAATATCTTATAATCTGTTTCATTTTGAACAATATAATCTATTAAATTGGTTTCTAAATAGGCTTTTGGCAATCCATTTTCTAAAATAAGATTGCCCGAACTATCAAAATAAGATGGATCTGTTTGGTATTTTCTAGCCAAATCGTTCATTACTCCATACGAAGATCGGTAAACATTGAAGTAATTATTGGTATTCAAATTATTGATATACTGAATGTTAAACAATTCAAATCGGGCTGATACATTTTTTTTGGGTGTCCAATTATAGGCATAACTGCCACTAAAACTTTCTTTATCGAGTCCAATATTATTTTGCTTGGTAAAACCAACGCTCAAAACAGTAGAAGGCAACATACTTTTAGGTATTATCTTGTCTGTTTTGAAAGGAAATAAGATTCTTGGAAATTTAAGTTTAAAATCGATACCATATTCCGACACATTAAAAAAACGTTCATTGGGATTGGCTAAATTTTTGGAAGAGCCAATATTGCCACGCAAAGCAATTTGTAACAACTCCGAGCCTTTAAATAAATTTCGAACTACCAATGATTGTGTG
Organism: Flavobacterium branchiophilum NBRC 15030 = ATCC 35035; assembly: GCF_002217205.1. Classification (GTDB taxonomy): domain Bacteria; phylum Bacteroidota; class Bacteroidia; order Flavobacteriales; family Flavobacteriaceae; genus Flavobacterium; species Flavobacterium branchiophilum. The sequence goes on from NZ_MUGT01000094.1 coordinate 19,715, forward strand.
GCAGTGATTCCAAAATCTTGAATATTTGAATGTGTAAAATTTTCGGTGGTTTTAAACCCGTATTTGTCCTTTTGTGTTAAGAAAATATTGGCCGTTAATGAATTTGGAATAGTATCGTTTTGACTTTCAACATATTGAATACTAGGACTTTTGAACGACCCTAAACTGTTTAAATATCGGGTAGTAAGTGTGGTATTGTCGTCTGAAAAGAGTTTGTTTCTGGACAAAAAGATGGCACTTGTAATGGACTTTCTAGTAAATTTTAGTTTGCCATGACTAAAAATAGTATAGCGTTTATACACCAAACTGTCCAATAAAGAATCTGATTTTTTTGCAGAGGCAGCATCTGTAAATACGTTTATTTTATTTATTTTAAACAACTTAAAAGGTACCGTTTTTGAGGAATCGTTTACACGAATACTTCTGTCATTTATAATCAAGTTTACATTTACTTTTTTGTTATTATCCACAGTATCAATAACATACACAATATAATTTTGTTGAAAATGAAATGCTCCGTTGTTTCTAAACAAATTGGTAATGCGACTGCGTTCGGCATCTAAATCGGCTAAATTGTATTGCTGTTTTTTCAAAAAAGAATTGGCCATATTACTTCGATACAACGAATCTAAAACAGGTGTTTTGATTGTTGTTTTGATCGTATCAATAACGTAAGGAGTACCTTTGTTTATTATATAACTGATTTTGGCTTTATTACCTTCGAGAGTATCCAATTTGAAAGTAGATTTTACTCTAAAATACCCTTGACTGTCATAATAAGCATTGATTCTTTTTAAGGTTCTATTGGTTCGCAATACATCCAACACAACAGGTGCCTCGCCATTTTTTTTTAAAAAACGATGAATACCCAAATTCCAAAACGAATTGCCCAAACCTTCTTGGCCTTTTTTTGCCAAACGAGCCTGAATTCTGGCCCATTTTTTAGGTTTCTTTTTCAATTTTTCCAAATAAATGGAGTCAGGATTTTGTCTTGCCAAATTGTATATTTGCAATCGCAAAGGAAATCCTAATATGGCCGAATTGGGTTTTTGATAAGCTAAATTTTCAAGTGCCTCACTTTTATCTGGCTGCCCATCAACTATAAATTCGTTTTTAATTAACCATAATTTTCCTTCAGGAACTCTTTTTGTTGCATTACAACTCCATAAAAAGAGGCCTATTAAAATAAAAAATGATATTTTTGTAGCGGTATTTCTCAAAATTTTTAAAATTTAAACAAAAGTACATCTTTTATATGATTAGCAAAAACCAAATGAAACTAATTGTTAGTTTGCATCAAAAAAAATTCAGGCAACTTCATCAAATGTTTATTGTTGAAGGCGAAAAGTCCATCATCGAATTTTTAAATTCCCATTTCAATGCGGTGCATCTTTTTGTTACCGAACCCCTGTTTGAAACACAATCAATCATTAAACCCACAATGATTTCTGATGCTGATTTAAAAAAAATAAGTACTTTAGCAACTCCAAATAATTGCTTGGCAGTTTTTCAAATACCTAATAATCAAACTATTAACACAAATGGTTTGCTTGTAGCTTTAGACGATATTAGAGATCCTGGAAATCTTGGCACCATTATTAGATTGTGTGATTGGTTTGGAATTGAAACACTTATTTGTTCTACAAATACAGTTGAAGTATATAATCCAAAAGTGGTACAAGCAACGATGGGTTCTTTAACAAGAGTTAGCGTTCAATATACTGATTTAGAAGTATTTATACAACAATATAAAGCGCCTGTTTTTGGCACTTTTATGGAGGGAGCCTCTATATATCAAATGGATTTACCACATTCGGGGTTGATAATTATGGGCAACGAAGCCAATGGAATTTCAACATCGATAGCAAAATGGGTTACTCAAAAAATGAGTATTCCAAGATTTGGACAACTTCAAAAAACAGAAAGCTTGAATGTGGCTACAGCTTCTGCAATTGTTTTGAGCGAGTTCAAACGCAAAACTATACATTGATATATTATATTATACGTTTTTTTAATTTAATATACTTACATATTTCAATACACTATAAAAATAATCAAAAAACCATATCCTTGTCTAAAATTTTAAATATTGACAAGAATATGGAATTGTACTATAGGGCTTAACCCATTATTATCAAGACAAATTATTTAGTTATTTATTATAAATATGCTACAATAATTCTTTAATTAAATCAATATTATCTGGTAATCTTCCAACATTTTGCAATTTTATACTTGCTAATTTTTGAGCAATCGTAATAGATTCCAATAATGGTTTTTGTTGCAAATGTGCATACAAAAATCCTGTCCAAAAAGCATCGCCTGCTCCAGTAGTATCTTTTATATTTTCTAAAAGTTTTGCCTCTTGAAAAAACATTCCGTGCTTTTTGTCAGACAATTTTACGCCATCTTTACCTTTGGTTAAACAAACTGTATCGGCACCTAATTGATGGAAAAAATCAAAAATATAATCTTCCGTTTTGGTTTCGCCAAACAGTCTAAAACAATCATCATCACTCACTTTTACCAAAGGGTTTGTAGATAAATAATCCTTCAAAACTTGATGAGCTTCGTATCTATTAGGCCAAATTTTTTCAGAATAATTAATATCGATGCTCAATTGTAGCCCCATCGATTTGGCTTTGTGTGCCCTGTTCAAAATAGTTGTTCGAGCTGGATCTTTGCTTAAAGCAAAGCAAGTGGTATGGTATAATTTGGCTTGGGCCAATAATTCATCGGGAATTTGATCTTCTAAAATTTCTCTATCGGCTTCTCTGTATGCAATAAATTCTGGCGTATCTTTTGATCTGGACACAAAAATAACTGAGGTTGGCATGGTTTGCGATTTTCGGATATGGGCAATATTTACACCATTGGCTTGCAATTTTTCGCCAATATATACACCCAATCCATCACTACCACAAGTGGCCACTAGTGCTACGTTGAGTCCTAATCGAGAGCCATTTACGGCTACATTTGTAGGAGAACCACCCAAAAAACGGTGGTAATCTTTTGTGTTGGAAATACTGTTAATTTCATGACCAATAAAATCGATCAATACTTCGCCAACACAAATAATATCAATTGTTTTCATGTTTGTTTTATTTTGTTTGTAACCTAAATCATGATTTCAATCCTTTTGAAACAACAATAAAGGCAGATTCGATTATATTAAAAATGTAAATTGATGGTGGATACTTTGGTGCAACAATACGGTAGCCGCTGCACTCCAAGCACAATAGGGCACTCCGTTTGGAGCGGTTGTTTCTGTATTAAAATTTTCGTAAAAACTATAATCTTCTTTAGCATTGGCAAGATGGATAGCCTGCAACAAGCTATTGGCTTGATCAAATTGACCTTTAGCAAGCAAAGCCAAGCCATAAAATCCATTGACCATACACCAACTTCCAGCATTATGAAATTCGTTTGGAAAATTTCTAAATTCATATTTACAATTATTTTTCAGCAAATGCCAATCTAAATCTTCGGGGACTATTGGAGGCCAAAAAGCGGGTAGTAATTGCATTTTGGTTTGGCTCAATATGTGATTGGCATGTCCTAAAATTTGATTTTGAAAAATATCGTTGCCTAAATTCAGCATTAATGCTAACGAATGTGCAAAAGCATCAAACTGGGTTTTGTAGCCCGCTGGAGAAAAAGAACAAGGCATATAATTTTTTATATTGGCCTCTTCAAAAGCCCTTTCATGGTATTTTTCACCTGTTTCATTTGGGGTAAAATTGATTTTGATTTGAGTTTCAATATCAATAATTTTTTGAGAAATAGACTCGTTTTTTGCAAAATGTTGATAACTTTTCAAAGCCCAAATCCGCAACAGTTGGTCGTATAATACATAACCATCGGTAATGTATTCGTCGGCCCAATTGCCCGATAAAGGAACATAAATCAAATGTTTGTTGTTAAACTCCCAAGCATTTAAAAGGTCTAAACATTTTAAAATATGGGTTTCATATTGTAATACAAATTCGGGATTTTGTTGGTGGTAAGCATATTGGCAAACCCCTATTACAAACCAAGTTACGGCATCTACACGTCCGGCCAATCCGCCATAACTGACTTCCACTGTTGTTCCATTGGTCATCACGTTTGAAGGAATAGTGCCCCTCTCGTGTTGGTTTTGAGCTAAGGTTTCGAGTGTTTTTCTAAACGTTGCTATCAAGTCGGTGTTGTTTGATGCGAGTGCTGCCAATCCGCAAATAACGCCATCTCTGGCCCAAACCCGTTTGTAGTTGGAAATGTTTTGAGCACTGGCCAAAAACCCTTCGGTTGATGAAACTTGTTGTAATAATGCTATGGCTTTTTGATAATTAAAATCAGATTCCATTTTTATGTTATATATTTATATTTGAGGTTAAATTTCGGTTGCAATTATTTTTTTGGTTTTGATAAATAAGGTACAAACGGCACTTATCAACAATAATACTCCCGCAAAACTTACAGCTAAACGAGCGTCATTATTTAGAAAATGCTTCATGATGTATCCAAAAGTTAGATTTTGAATGATCATGGGTATAACAATCATCATATTGATGATGCCCATATACACCCCATAACGTTCTTTTGGAATGTCTGCCACTACCATCAAATAAGGGATTCCCATCATGCTGGCCCATCCAATTCCAAAACCTGTAATAGCAAAAAACAACAAATGTTTGTTTTCGATATGTGGAAAAACTAAAAAACCAATGGCAGCAAGCAACAAACAAATGGCATGAACTGTTTTTGGCCCATACTTTTTGGCATAGCCTACCAACAAAAAGGCTACTAAAAATGTAACAATATTATACCATCCGTTTACTAAACCCGTCCAACTTACGGCCTCTTCATATACTTTAGCATTGCTATCTGGAGTAACATTCCAAACTGATAAAGCGATGCTTTTGGAAGAATTTTGCCAATAACAAAACAAAGCATACCATTGAAACATATAGACTAAAGCCAACTGCCACATCACTTTTGGCATTTCGCCAATGGCGGCAAATATTTCAATTAAAGGTTCCAACATACCACCTTTTTTGGATTTCATGTGTAGTAATTCTTCCGCTGTTGGTGGGATTTCTGGCGTTGTTTTCATACTCCACCAAATAGACCCAATAGAACATATAGCACCAAGAAAAAAGGAAGCATAAATCCAAGTAGGCAACGAGCCTGTTTTTCCAATAAAAAGCAAAGGGAAAATAAATAATGATAAATTAGCTAAAGTTTGTCCATATCCTGTAAAAAAACTCTGCATTAAAAAACCAGTTGGCTGTTGTTCCGCATCTAATTTGTCGGCTACAAAAGCCCTGTAAGGTTCCATAGCGGTATTGTTACCTGCATCTAAAATCCATAATAAACCTGCTGCCATCCACAACGAACTGCTAAAAGGAAAAAGCAACAATGCAATACTACAAAGCAAAGCTCCGACAAAGAAATAAGGTTTTCTGCGGCCCCATCTTGGGCTCCAAGTATTATCGCTCATGGCACCAATCAAGGGTTGCACTAACAAGCCCGTTATTGGACCCGCTAAATTGAGCATGGGTATTGCATCTGGACTGGCTCCTAATAAATCATATATTGGATTTACGGCACTTTGTTGCAATCCAAAACTGTATTGTATGCCAAAAAATCCGACATTCATATTCCAGATTTGCCAAAAATTAAGTTTAAGTTTTTTGCTCATTTGTTTGGTTTTTTTTGAGTTTGAAACAATAAAATTAATGTATTATTATGAAATATGAAATTTTCAAGGGATAAAAATCGTTTTCGTTGTATCCGAAAACGATTTCGATTGCGTTGGCGTTTATACAAAAACCGCTTCTATGTTCCTATATTGCCATAAAAAAAGCTCCTCTTATTGAGAAGCTTTTATATATTGAGATGATCATGTTACATTTCAAATTTAGTAAATACAGCTGTAATTATCTTGTAAATCAACAAAATTATTTAGCAAAAGGGATAAGTATATGCGTTTGCCATTCTATTTCCTGACCACCATTGAAAGGATTGTTCATAAAATGTTCGATGGGTTTCAAATCTAACTTGATGTTGTTTTTCTTGGCATAATCCAAAATAGCAAACCACCCTCTATCTGAAGTACGGTAATTGCCATAGTAAGTCGCTTTTAGTCCTTTTATAGAAGGTATTTTTTTAAATTTTACAGCTTTGTTTTCAATATATGGCGAGTTTTTATCTATTGGAAAACAGTAATTAAAAGAGAGCGTTTCTTTATCCAAATCCCATTTTTCAATTTCTAGATAGGGTTTTCCAATAATTTTTATATTATTTTGATGCAAATAGCCTGTGATAATAGCATCATTGCCAATCATGGTTTGAGCCTTTTCTTGCAAAACACTTTCTAAATGAATATAGGCTACAAAAACCTCTTCCGACTTGCCTTCGTAATCAAATTTTACTTTAAAATTTTTCAAATGCTCTTCCAAACCTTGTTTTAACTCTTTTATTTTAGTTACTTGTTCCACTTTGAAAGGAGTGCCTAAAAAAGGGGCTGTCAATTTGTTGTAAAAAGAATGCTCCTTATCAGAAATTCCAACCGAAATAGCTGTTAAAGTATCGTTTAATGAGGTCAATTCCCAGGTATATTCAAGCGTTTTGCCATTGTATGTCATTTCTTGCTTAATAAAATCAAAATTATTTCGCTCTTTTATAACATATACTTCGCCTTGTTTCTTTTGTCGGGTAGCAGTCCATTCTAATATGCCTTGAAATACAGTTCCTGTGGCTGCTTTTTCTTTAAATGTAATCACATAATCTGATTTTTTGAACCCAAAATACCAAATGATAAACAATGTAAACAATAAAAATACCGATAAAATGATTTGTTTTTTTGACATGCTATTTTTTCATTTTTAATTTGTTATTAATATAATTCCCAAGATTAGTACCTTGAGACACCCCGTTTTCTATAGCAGCTCTGTAATGAATTCCTCCATATAATCTACTCATCGAAGCTTCGGATGCCGCTTGTTTGAAAGACGTAAAATCACGTTTTGGCAAACCAAATGGAATTTCTGAATCGTCGGTATAACTAAAGTTGTCGCCAAAAATGGCTGTTAATATAACCGATGAACAGGCAGATACTACAGAATGTCCACTAGTGTATTCAGGAAAAGGGGGCGTTTGCAATTGTGGCTTCCAATTTTCGTCTATATGTTGGTTGATATAGGTTTCAGGACGTACAACATTGCTACGAAATTTTTCGTCCCAACAACTAATAAAGCTTTCAAAAATACCAATAGATGTTTTAGTATAGGCAAAAATAGTTGTTTCTAAGTCAGCTTTGGATTTTTTACATGCAATTTTAGCAATATTCATCCAATGGGCATCGGGAGTATTTTTCTTTTTGGCAAACATCATGTGCCCCTGTGTAACGGTTGCATAAGGATTACAATCCCAAAATGTAGCAATAACCGATTCAACTGGCAAAGCAATTTTTGGATTTTTTTCTACTGCCAATAATTTTTTAGAAATTTCGTTCCCCACTTGATAAGTTTCCAAAGCTTCTAAATAAAATTTAGAATTTTTTTGAGTATCAAAAGGATACGGAGGCACTGGTTTAAATTGCGATGCAGAATCCATAACGAGTGTTCTAATTTTATTCCAATGAGGTTCCACAGCATCCATATAAGCAGGTGGTGTTGGCTGCCAACGGCTAGGATCTTTGGTGTTTACACTAAATTTTGGAAAAGTTCGGGTTTGTTTGTAATTGTCTTGGCTCATCCATTTCTTTATCACCTCGGCAACTTTCAAGGCATATTCTTTTGAAGTTTCAAACTCTTTATTGTTTTCAGAGCCCCATTTTTGATACAAACTGTCTCGGTATTTAACCATGGCTTCTTCAGAAAAAACCAATTGTTTGCTCAATTCCAAATGGGCAATCAAAGCAGCTAAATGCTGATTGACTCCCCCTTTTGGGTCTAATGCTGGTATTGCTTCTAGCCCTTTTAACTGTCCTTGCAAGCTACTAAATTTTGGATTGTTTTGTGCCATAATTTCATAAGCTGCAATGTTTGGATACACATAAATTCTACTTGCAACGGGTGGCGAAAATATATCGTGAATCATAATATTAGTTACAGTATCTACCGCTGCACAATAATCTTCTGAGGTTACAACTATGGGTCTGTCTGACTTACATGACACAAAAAACGTGCTGATAAACACTAAAAAATAAAGACTTTTTTTCATTTTAATGGTATTGATTTTAATAATTTAATTTTTTGGGCGTTCCCCAAGGGTCGGGCTATCCGTTTCAATCTTTTTTGAGGCAAAAAAAGCCTCAAAAAAGGATTTCCACTGCTATCCCTAACGCAAGCAACATGCTACAACAAACAGCATTTTAACTCATTTCTTTAAGGTGCTGAAGGCAATTCAAACACTTCGGCTTTTTTATTATTGATGGTAACCAATAAATATTTTTTATTATTTACCTGTAAAACATCTAAATGTCTAACCGCTTTTTGAGTTAAATCGATACCCATTTGATGACCCAAATAAACCGTTTTTTCATTTTTGATTAATGCACCCGAAAAACCATCAAAGCGGCTATGATAAGGTGTTACCCCAAAATAATTACCCGCTGCAAACACCGACGCTTTGTTGCTTCCATCAAAATTAGCTTTGGCAAAACACGTAATTGGTGCAACTTGCAAAGGATTGCCAAATGGAACAAAAGTAAACTTGCCTTTGTCATTTCGCAAAAACCCCGATTTTAGCGTGTGTACTTCATACAATATGCCTTTATCCAACATTTGCGGTTCAAAAACCTCTTCAACCGTTTTACCTGCAAAATCTTTATAAGCATTAAACTTCTTTTTGAGCATCCCACTAAACTGTTCAGACAATTCATCTAAACCCATAGTCGAATAGTATTTGCCCCCTTTTTCAATAGCTACAATGGTTTCATACATTTCGTTTTTATCAAAATCGGCATAATACATTTTCATTGGAAAATCGGCAGAGGCTTTAAACTTTGAATTCAACCCCCAATTACCAACTAAATAATCGTCATCGCCATCCTGATCAATATCAAAATTAGTTATCGATTGCCACAAACCATTCAGTTTTTCGGGCAATACATTTGAAGTAACGTCTTTAAATCGGCCTCCTTGATTGGCATAAAACCGAGGTTTCATCCACTCGCCTACTACAATAATATCTTGACTACCATTTGTATCAAAATCGGTTACAATAGCATGGGTAACCATTCCTATTTTTTCAAATGTTTTTTGTTGAACCATGCTAAAAGTACCTTGATTGTTTTGGAGTAAGTAACAATCTGGATTGCTACCAAAACGGTTGTATTGAGAACTATTGCCAATAAAAAAGTCTAAATCGCCATCTTTATCAAAATCAATTTTACAAACAACAGCAGCATTTTGGGCTATTTTGGGCATAGCACCATGCGTCAAACTAGTCCCTTGATACCATCTACTATCAAGAAAACCCGCATTTTCGCCCGTACCCGAAGCCACAAATAAATCATTGATTTTGTCGTTGTTAAAGTCGCCAATAACTGCCGAAACATCCTCAAAAATAGAATCTTTTTCTATATCCGCATAAACCCTTTTTACAAAACCATTTGCAGACTGAAGATATACTTGGGCTGCTTTGCCTCTTGCTCCACCAAAGAAAATATCTTCTTTTCCGTCATTATTCAAATCGCCAACTGCAGTTGCAGGGCCTCTGTCTGATCGTTGATAAGGGATTAATTTTTGTGATAAAAAATCAATAAATTCATTTTCTTGATGTATAAAATCAATGCCTAAATTAGTTGTAGCTTTTTTGAAATACGGTTTCGTAACAGGATGTAACTTACTGTAATCAAAAACTTTACGTTTTGCATTAGCTTTGATGGTTAGCGATTGATTGGTCGAAACCTGTTTTAAAGTTTGATACGTTTTATCGGGCCAAATGACTACTAACGAATCTATTGCAGCACTATTTTGAAACCCAAAATGAATCATTGGCTCCGACGAAGACTGAAACCCTCTTGTAGTTTGAAGCTCTTTATACTGTTTACTTCCTTTTGAATATGCAATCACTTTCGCCCCAATACCCCAAACATTTTTTCCTTCAAATTGCAATTTCAATTTCAAGAAACGGGCTTTGTTATTGGTTTGATTGATATAAACAGAGGCTACACTATTCAAATTGTTAGTTACAACATCCAAATCGCCGTCGTTATCCAAATCGCCATAAGCACTTCCATTGGATATGATAGAATCTTGTTGGATCCAATTTTCGGATTGATTGACAAAATTCAAATTTTTTGTACCTTGAAAAACATAATTAGACACTTTGCCAGAAGGCATTTTATTTAATGCCTCTTTGTCCAACAATTTAGTAGTACTTATTTTTGTTTTTACATTTTCATTCGAATAATATTTTACATAATCTAAATCGTTTGGTCGTTTTGGAATACCGTTACAAACAAATAAATCTTGTTCGCCATCTTGATTGTAATCAGCAAAAAGGCCACTCCAACTCCAATCGGTGGCTGCAATGCCACTCATCAAAGCCGTTTCGGTAAAATGCTGTCCATATTGATTGATTTGCAGCATATTACGAGTATATTGATAATGATACCCCAAACGTTCTGTTCGCATTTTCATCATTTGAACATTATCATCGCCTAGTGAAGATTTCAGTACTTTTTCATTTTCGGGAAGCATATCTAAGGTTAAAATATCAGGAAAACCATCATGATTAATGTCTGAAACATCAACTCCCATCGAAAATCGACTTGTATGTCCAAAATAATTTTTGAGACTTTCGCTAAAAGTACCATCACCATTGTTGAGATAATAGTAATCGTCTTCGTGAAAATCGTTGCAAACATAAATATCAGGATAACCATCTAGGTTAAAATCAGCCACAGCTACCCCTAGTCCATAACCATTTGCCCCACCAAAAATACCTGCTTGTTCACTAATATCAACAAATTTATTATTATCATTTCTAAACAATTTATCGCCACATTCATAACTTCTTTTGTTCCTAATTTCTGCTTTTCCGTAAGACAATTCAGAGTGTACTGCATGATTGAGTAAATACATATCCAAATCACCATCCAAATCAAAATCCAAAAATGCGGCAGACGAACTATAATTGTCTATATCCAATCCATACTCGGCTGCACTTTCTGTAAAAGTATTGTTTTTATTATTTATAAAGAGTTCGTTATGCCCTTCAAATCCATTAATGCCTACAACAGCACAAACATAAATATCCAAATAACCATCGCCATTTACATCGGCCATAATGGTACCCGAATTCCAATCACTTTGCCCTTCTACACCCGCTTTTGCAGTAATGTCTTCAAATGTATTGTTACCTTTATTCAAATACAATTTGTTTTTGCCTTGATTTGAAGTAAAATAAATATCTACCAAACCATCATTATTGATGTCGCCCATAGCCACACCACCGCCATTATAATAGTACAAATAATCTAAAATAGAAATGTTTTTGGACGGATCCAAGTCGTTTTTAAAATCAATACCACTTTTAGAAGCTTCCAATTTTTCAAATAATCCCGCCTCTTTTTGAGAACACCCAATAATTAGCAATACTAAAAACAGGTATTTATAATAATTAGTCATTTTTTCTATAAATTTTTGGTTGGTTGTTATTTACTACTGCAATGATTGAAACAGCTTTGTTTTTTTGATGAATCAATTGAATATTTTTCACTTCGCCTCTAATATTGAAGCCTGATTTTTGATTAGAAACCCAAGTATAAGTTCCTGATTTTGAACCCAATAACAATCCACCTCTACTGCTATCCAAACTACCAAACTGTGGTTTAAATTCGTATTGATTGCCTCCAATAATCAAATCTAAAATACCATCGTTGTTGCTATCAAAAGGACAAATACTATTTACGGTTGAAAATTGTACTTCTTTAGGCAAAGGTTTTACATCAAACTGACCGCCACCCTTGTTGGTTGCCACTATACTTTCCTGAATATTGACGGTTTGTAAAATAGCATTGGACAACACGTCTGAACTAAAAATTTCTTGTACCGCTTTTTTAGAATAATCAGTATAGCTCAAGATTTTCTTTTTGATAGATGGAATTTGTTTGGCCAATTCCGATTTCAAATGTACAGGCATGTCCTTACCAGCTATGGTTCTAGTAGCAATTTGCTCAATAGTACCGTTGGTATCAAAATCGTTTACAAACAATTTCATCGGGCTAGACAATGTAGCTTTGTATGAGGTATTAGTGCCTTTGTTGCCTAGTATTAAATCTTTCTTGCCATCGTTATTGGTGTCCAAACAAGCTACAGTATTCCAAAAACCTTGGTATTGATCCAAGTTAGATTCAAAAGCAGCCAAGCGTCGTCCCGTATTTTTATATATTTTTGGCGACATCCACTCTCCTACTACAATTAAATCTTTTTTATTATCATTATCAATATCTTCCCAAATGGCATCTGTTACCATACCTAACTCATTGATTTTAAATGCTTTTTTATCCAAAACATTGGTAAAATTGCCTTTTCCATCGTTTTCAAGCAAGAGATGTTTGGGCACAATTCCATAAACACCAGGCACACTCCGACTGCCAATAAACACATCAACATCGCCATCATGATCAAAATCATAAGGGGCAATTACGGCAACATTATTATTTGTAGTTGGCAATTTGGTTGTCGATTTTGTAAATAGTCCTTTGCCGTTATTCCAATACAATCGGTTCAAATATTGGTCTTTATCGGCTTGTTCATTGCCTCCTGTACCCACTAACAAATCCAAATCACCATCTTGATCAGCGTCAAATAATGCTGCAGCTGTGTCTTCAAAAACGGCATCGGCTTCCAAATCTTTTTGCACAGATGCCAAATATCCAGCACCATTGCTCCAATACATTTTGGCAGCTTGCCCTTTTGCACCACCAATAAATACATCATCGTTACCATCGCCATTGACATCGCCAACGGCTAATGCTGGGCCCTCTTGAGATAATTCTTTTGAAATTAATCCTTCATAATCAAAATCGATGTATTCATTTTCTTGATGGGCGGTCATATTTTGATTTTGTTCTACCCAAAAAGGTTTGACTTTTGGAGTTTGACTCACAAATGGATTTTGAGCATCTGTTATTTTCAAAATAGTAGTTTTATCAATGGCTACTTTGGCTTGACTTTGATATTGTCCATTGGGCCAAATCACCCGCATCGAATCAATTTTTTTGGTTCCAATTCCAAATGTCATGGTATAATCAATAGAGGATTGAAAGCCTCTAGTTGGAATTAACTCTTGTCTTAAAATTTCTGTCCCTGAAAACAATTCGACTACGCTGCCCACAGCAAATTTATTTTGGTTGTCGCCTTTCAATTGGAATTTCACATAATGATTGTCTTTTTGTTTTTCAGAATTATTTCTATAAACAAAAGCTTCCATATTGACGTTATTGACAATTAAATCCAAATCGCCGTCATTATCCAAATCGCCATAAGCGGCACCATTTGAAAAACTGGGTATGTCCAATCCCCAATTACTGGCTTCGTTCGTAAAAGTTAAATTTTTATTATTTTTATAAGCATAATTGGCAATAGGAGTACTTGGCATTTTGTTGATGATGGTTTCCATGTCATCTTTTTTGCCCGTAATCACCATTTTTTGCATCAAATCATTAGCAAAAAAATCGATAAAATCTTGATTGGTCAAATCATGGTTGATGCCATTGCATACATAAATATCTTTGTAGCCATCATTATCCATATCAAAAAGTAAAGCTCCCCAGCTCCAATCGGTTTTAGAAACCCCAGCATAATGGGCAATTTCTTCAAATTGCTGATTGCCTGTATTGATTTGAAGGGTATTTTGCATGTATTGATTATAAAAATCCATGCTCAATTTTCGGTTAAACAAATCGTAATTGTCAAAACTGGTGGTTTGTTTCAATCGTTCGTCTTGTTCGGGTAACATATCGGTAACAAAAATATCGGCTAACCCATCATTGTTGATGTCGGCCATATCGGCTCCCATAGAAGACTGACTGATGTGTGTGGCCCAGGATTGAATTTGCTCGCTAAAAGTCCCGTTTTTATTATTAATATATAAATAATCTCTTTCATAAAAATCGTTAGAAATATAAATATCTGGATACAAATCACCATTGACATCGCCAACGGTTACCCCCAATCCAAAACCAATCAAACTACCATAAATACCAGATTTTTCGCTAACATCTATAAATTTTCCATGATCATTTCGTAATAATTTATCCCCTCCTCCTTTTAGGATTTCGGCTACATCCCAATCTTTATCTCGCAACTCTCTTTTATTAGAATAATTCAAGCTGCTCACAGGAATAAAACTATTGTTGAGGATGTAACAATCCAAATCGCCATCTTTGTCGTAGTCAAAAAATGCGGCATGGGTTGTAATTCCTGTATCAGCCAAGTTGTATTGTGAGGCTTGTTCAGAAAAAGTAAGATTGCCTTTGTTGATAAACAATTGGCTTTGTCGTTTAGAGTCGATGTTGTTTCCTGCATTGCATACATAAATATCTAATAAACCATCTGCATTGATATCGACCATAACAACACCCGTGGACCAAGATTTGGCCAAATTGATACCTGCTTTGGCAGAAATATCTTCAAATTTGAGTTGTCCTTTGTTGAGATATAATTTATTTTCGCCCAAATTTGAAGTAAAAAAAACGTCGGACAAACCATCATTATTGATGTCGCCAATGGCTACACCACCGCCGTTATAAAAGTTACGGTACTTGAAAATATTCATATTTTCGCCGTTTTTGACCTCATTTTTAAAAGAAATGCCCGTTTCAGAGGATTCAAGTTTGGTAAAAAGTCCATTTTTTGAACCATTTAAACTATCAGAACAAGCTGAAAATAAACACATTAAGCATAAAATTGCAGAAAAACGATAAAACATGATATAGAAAAATTGTATTAAAAAAATAAGCTTAAAATAATGGACTAAAATACTATAATTAGTTGAAAAACAAAGCAGTTTTGACGAATTTTTAAACGTCAATTTCAAAAAAAATAAGGTTTAGTATAAAAAAAATAAAGAGGGTATAAATACCCTCTTTATCACTAACTTAAAACAAAATATAAAAAACAAAAATTCTTAGTAACCAGGGTTTTGAGAAATGTTTGGATTTAACAAAGCATCTGCTGGAATTGGGAATAATGCGTATTTAGCAGCTGAAGCATACGGTTTTAAACCTCTTTGATCAAGGAATTTACCAAAACGAATCATATCGTTTCTTCTCCAACCTTCCCACCATAACTCTCTACCTCTTTCTGCATAAACTTTATCTAAAGAAGATACATCAACTGTAACACCAGCTCTAGTACCTAAAGCACTAATAGCAGCTGCATTATTTGAACCAGTACCACCTCTTAAAATAGCTTCAGCTTTCATCAATACCGCATCAGAATAACGCATTAAAATTAAATCATTTTCAGGCACATCTAAATTTACTGCATCAGGAATATATTTCATCCCACGGATACCCGCAGTTTCTAGAGTAGAACCACCTGTAATCAAAGTTAAAGCAGAAGTAAAAACAAGTGGATTTCCATTTCTATCATTTAACGGTGTTGTACCACCTGGAGCATATTGCTGACCCACTTGAAAGCCTACTGGGTTACCAAATGAAGCAATTATTGCTGGAGTAGAATATTTAGCACGCTTATCAGCGGCATCAAATTTATTGTAGTATTCAGCAACAGTTGCAAAACCATTCCAACCTCCTGGAGTTTGGTTGTAGTGAGTACCCATTCTCCAACGAGATTGAATTCCACCACCACTTCCACCTTGTACATTTTTAGAAGAGAACACTACTTCGTTAGAAGTATTGTTAGTTGGAGCAAAATTATCCCAATAATTTGAAGATAATGTATTTGTCATAGCATCAACATGTTGAACTACTTTTGTCATATCTGAACTACTAAAAGTATAAGGACCAGCTGGATTAGCAGCAGTATAAACCGCCTTGTTCAAATATAATTTTGCTAGTAAAAAATGTGCAGCATCAACATTTGCAATACTTGCATCTGTAGCATTTCTTGCTGGTAATGAAGAAATTATTGCTTCTAATTCACTTATAACATAAGCAGTTGCTTCAGATCTAGACCAAACTAATGCGTCTGCTTGTTGGCTAGAACCAGCAGGTCTATATGGTGTTTTTCCAAATAAATCAACTACATTAAAGTAATAGAAAGCTCTCAAAAATCTTGCTTGCAATACTTGAGATGCAGTACCATTATTATTAATAACTTGATTACAATTATAAACATTTGAAAGTAATGAATTCCAAGTGTCTCTAAATTGTACGTGGTCAGGAGACCAAGTATGAGTATGTAATTGTCTCCACGCTCCATTATCATCCCAGTCACCACCTCTAGTAGGGCCAGCTAACGCATCAGTTGTCATTTCATCCATTGCGAAAGTCATTCCTTGACCTTGGAAATCTCTTAATCCATTGTATGCTGTTTGCAAGAAAGCAGCAGTATTTACAGTACCCCCTTGTTCAGATGACTGTATAGTTCCATCCAGTGCACTTTCTTCTAAATCAGTACAACTTACAAGCCCTAATAACAGTATCCCGCTAAAAAATACTCCTTTATATGCTTTTATATTTTTCATAACTATCTTTTAATTAAAAATTTAAATTAATACCAAATAAAACTGTTTTTGATTTTGGATATGACAAATAATCAATACCAGCAGATGGCACTCCATTTATTGTTTTATAAGTATCTACTTCAGGATCAAACCCGCTGTAGTTTGTAAACAATAATAAATTTTGAGCATTTACATAAAAACGTGCAGACTTAATTTTTGCTTTTTCAAATATACCTCCAGAGAAAGTATATCCTAAAGTAATGTTACCCATTCTTAAGAAATCACCTTTTTCCAAATATTTAGTTGATGGTGAATTTGGATCACCAGTATTTTGAGTTGATGTCGCAACTGAAAGCGGTATGTTTCTTACAGGAAAAGCACCTTTGAAAAACAATGCGTTAGCAGTATTATTATAAATGTAATGACCAAAAGCACCATAGAAAGAAACTGCAGCATCAAAATTGTTATAGGTTATTCCAGTAGTGAAACCTAAATTAACTTTTGGAAGTGGAGTTTTATCTAAAACTTGTTTTGAAGCTGTTGCTAATGATGTATTATTTCCAGCTGCATCAGTATAAATAGAAGCACCTGAAGCATCATATCCTTTAAAGTCATATAAATAATATGTATATATTGGTAAGTTATTTGCAATAATTTGAGCAGAAGCACCAGATAAACCTTGTCCATTTAATTCAGCTGTATTAACATAACCTTGAAAATCATTTAATTTATTGCTCAAGAAAGAAGCATTAGCAGATACATCCCATGTGAATTTTTCTGTATCAATAATTTTATAATTTAATGCTACCTCAAAACCTTTATTCTCTAAATATCCTTTCAAATTGATATATTTTGTTGAATTTGGACCAATTGGATTAGACGCTGCTTGTTGCGTGAAAATCAAATCGTAAGTTTTTCTATTAAAATAATCCAAACTACCAGTCAATCTATTTTTCAACAATGTAAAATCAACTCCAATTCCATAAGATTTAGTTGTTTCCCATTTCAAATCTGGAGATGCACTAATTTGATTTCCAAATGTTGATGGTGCAACATAATTTGCATAATATAAAGCTGAATTTGCAGCAAACTCTTGATTACCAGTCGAACCGTAGTTTCCTCTTATTTTAACATCATTAACTAAACCATCTTTTGACTCAACTATTTTATAAGCTGCACCAAATGAATAAAATGTACCATATTTATTATTAGCACCAAATTTAGAACTACCATCTCGTCTAATTGTTGCATTAACAGATACTTTTTTATACAAATTAGAAGTTAATCTAGCATAAGTTGATTGTAACTCAACCTCATTTCTAGAAGAGGTTGGTCCAAATTTATTATCAATGTATCCTACACCACCTTGGATGTTGTCTATCAAATTCACTTGATTTGGATCAAAACCTTTTGCTACAACATTGTTTCCATTAAAGTTATAATCATAGTATGAAAAACCTCCAATAGCTTCTAAGCTAACGTTTGGATTAAATTCTTTAAAATAGGTTAATGTATGCTCAAATGTTTTATTATATTTATTTACATTTGAAATGTTAGCTTGTCCGTAATAAACTGTTCCATTGTAAGTAGCTTGTGCAACATCTTTAATACGAATTGAAGGTAATATTTGACTTTTTCTTGAAGATACAGAAGTTTCTATACCAAATACAAAATTATACTTCAAACTGTTTGAAAGTTTTAATGTAGAGTTGATACTAGCAATTAACTTATTAGTATTTGTATAATCAATATAAGAATCTAATAATTGTTGTGGATTTAAATAATCATCACCAACAACATTATAACTACCATTTGCATTTAATGTGGAAAGAGTCGGATTCCAATATAAAGCAGACCCAATAATATTTCCAATATATCCAGCATTTCTTGACAACATTGTTGTATGATCTCTTAAACCAGCATAAGATAATCTTGTATCAACTTTCAAAGTTTTATTAAAAAAATCTGTTGAATTATTTAAACTCAACGTGTATTTATCAATACCAGTGTTTTTAACAATCCCTTCTGTATTTGAAGCTCCTAATGATATTCTTGTTGATGAATTTTCTGTACCAGTTGAGTAAGCTACATCATTGTTAAATGTTGTTCCTGTTCTCAAAACTGTATCTTTCCAATTATATGAACCTCCTTTATTAGTACCTCCATTTGCTAAGTATTCAGAACTAGACATTACATCTACTTTTCCTTTATAATTACTAAATCCTACAGATGAATTAAATGATAATTGTGGCTCTTTTGATTTAGATTTTTTTGTTGTAATCATGATTACACCATTTGCTCCACGAGATCCATAGATAGCTGTAGAAGAAGCATCTTTCAAAATAGACATACTTTCAATGTCATTTTGATTAATGAAGTTTAAAGAATTTCTTGGAGTTGATGCCCCTAAAATATCTGCTCCTCCAGCACTTGTATCTCCTCCATCCAAAGGCACTCCATCCACAACAATAAGTGGGCCATTTCCTGATCTTAAAGATCCATTTCCTCTAATTCGGATAGAAGTTGATGCACCTGGCTCTCCACTTGATGTTGTAATTTGTACACCCGCAACTTTTCCTCTTAAAATTTCTGCAGGAGAAGTAGCAGCTACGTTATCAAACTTTTTTGAACTGATTTGTTCTACAGCACCTGTTGCGTCTTTCTTTTTTACAGAACCGTAACCGATTACTACTACTTCTTTCAATTCGCTTTTGTCGTCTTTTAAGACCACGTTTATAACTGTTTTACCAGCTACATTAATTTCTTGGCTTTTTAAGCCAATGTAACTAAACACTAAAACGGCATTGTTTCCAACATTTTTAATGGCATAATTCCCATCTAAGTCAGACTGCACGCTATTAGTTGTTCCTTTAACTGTTACAGATGCTCCAGGTAGTGGACCACTACTGTCTGATATTTTACCCGATACGCTCTGCGCTTGAGCAAAACCAGTAAATACCATCGTTAGAAACACTAATAATCCTTTAAGTAGATTATTTTTCATACGTAATAAAATAATTTGGTTAATAATTAATTGTTTGTTTTTATTTCAGTTTCAAATGTAATGCAATTTTATGATAATTTTATGATTTTTTGAAACTATATCGTTTTCGAGCCACCGAAAACGTTTTCGATTTTTTGTGTTCTCTTTATTTTTATGCCTTAAAATTGTTTGAACTTCATTTTTTTTTGAATAAAAAAACATATTGTGTATTTTTTATTCTTATGTAGTGCTAAAATGATTTTTTTTAGCTGTACTGTTTTTTTTTGTTTTTATTGCTTTAAATTTATTGTTGCTATATAATAAGGTGTCCATTTATCTTATTTTGTACATTTACTTGCGGATGTACGTTAGAAAATGGTACTCATAAGGATGCTTATCGTCTATGGGGTGGGACTCTTTTGAGGCAAGTTGCCACTCCTTTGGGTTGATTTCTGGAAAAAATGTATCGGCTTCAAATGTTGCTTCTACTAATGTAATGTCTAAAACATCGGCCATTGGCATGGTTTGTTTGTATATTTCGCCACCACCTATTATATATAGGTCTTGATTTTTGGGACATATTGCAAGAGCTTCTTCCAAATTTTGAACCGTAATACAATGTTCGCTATCAAAATTTTTGGTTTTGGACACAATCACATGGGTCCGATTGGGCAATGGTTTTGGAAAACTTTCAAACGTTTTGCGTCCCATTACAATATAATGTCCTGTTGTTTGGGCTTTGAATCGTTTAAAGTCGTTTGGCAAATGCCATAGCAAGGTGTTGTTTTTGCCAAGTGCCCTATTTTGTGCCATGGCTGCTATAATTATAATCATTTGTAGTGTTTTTGAAGACAAAATTATTCAAAAAAATTGTTATTTTAGGAATTTTTGGCTATTTTGTGATTGCGAAATTATTTTTTGAAAACGATTTCTTTTTTTGAGAACGGTTTGTTTGGATTCATTTTTTTATAGAAAAAGAAAAAAAATC
>NZ_MUGT01000094.1:40366-40706 GCF_002217205.1 Flavobacterium branchiophilum NBRC 15030 = ATCC 35035
AATCTGCATTTTATTGTAAAAGTCTTAAAACTACTCCTTAATGGTTGATTATTAAAGATTTAAGCGTTACTTTGTAGCCTAATTAATAAAAAATAATTTGTATGGCTATCAAGAAACAATATATAAAAACTAAAGCTATTTGTAAAATTACTTTTTCTGTAGAAGCCAAAACAGCTACGGAGGCAAGTGTGGTAGGTGATTTTAATGGTTGGAATGCAACAGAAGGCACTTTGACCAAGTTGAAAAACGGCACTTTTAAAGGTGTTTTTGAAGTAAATAAAAACCAAAGTTATGAATTCAAATATTTGGTTGATGGGGTTTATTTGAATGAGCCAGAGGC
>NZ_MUGT01000095.1 GCF_002217205.1 Flavobacterium branchiophilum NBRC 15030 = ATCC 35035
TTACACCGATGTTTGAAGAAATGTCTCAGCGCTGACCATTTCGTTTTTATTAAAATTTAGTTCATCCGCCAAAAAAGGCGGAATCACTAAATTTTGCAAGGAACTGCACTTCCAGCTCGTATTGCCCGATATTTGATGATATGGGATGTTGAGTTTGAATTTGATTTTCCTTTTTTTTTCGTCTTCAAATTGGTCGATATACCCTTTATTCCAAGATTCTAAAAAAATATTTGGAGGCAAATAGCAAACTGATGAGTGCAATCTTTCGTTGTTATATTTTTCATAGAAAAGCACTAAAACCTGTTCCAATTCTTGGAGCGACCAAAAACGATATGGTTTTAATTTTTTTGCTAATATAGCATGAAAACTCTCAATATGACCATTTTCTTGTGGCGTATATGGATGTGTAAACACTTGATTTATATGGTTTTCTTCAAAAAACTTCTGAATCATTTTTGCACAAAAACGGCTGTCATTATCATTCCTTACTTCAATATGAATTTTCTTTTCCAAACAATTATTAGGTTGTAAATGATTAATAATAATGTCTTCCCATGCTCTTTTTACATCTTCTTTTTTTATTGAATAAGCCGTATATCGGTGCAAAAGTATTCGTGTAAAAGTGTCAATAGTAGTCAAAATATAAGCGTGCATTTTAAACTCCTCTACCCATACAAATTTGATGTCCATTTCTAAAACTTCAAAAGGTTGTTTTGGAAAAACTTTCCGATATTTCACATACATTTTACTAGGCTTCTCGTGTTTTTCTTTTAATAATTGTGCTTCTTTCATTAATCGGTACACTTTTTTGTGATTGATTTGATATCCTTTTAATTTCAAGGCTGTGGTCATTTTTCGATGTCCATAATCCGTATCAACATCCTGATGAATTAATCGCATTAAAGCAATAATATCTGGGTTTAATATACTCTTTTTTATACCATCTGAATCAATGTAAATACTTGACAGACTAGGCTTTAAGCCTTGCTTGGTGCTTTTTGGCTTATAATAATATTGATGCTTACTGATTTTAGCTATTTGCAATGAAACACTTAGTTTCAAGCCTTGAAAAACATAGCTATTTACGAGTTTCTTTTTTTCTCCAAGGCAAATTTCTTTTTTAGGAGTTCATCTTTTAGTTTGCCCTCCAATTCCTTCTCAATAATGATTTCTTTCAAAGTCTTGTTTTCCTTTTCAAGTTCTCGAATTCGCTTGAGTTGATCAGGAGTCATGCCGTGGGCAAAACCTTCGGTTCCCATAGTCTCAAACTTCTTTTTCCATGAATAATAACTCGCCGGAAATACACTGTATTTCTCTAATGTAGGCTTTACGCCTTGTTCAGAAGCTTCTTTGATGATTTTTAGCTTCTCTTCTGTGGTAAATGTTCGCTTTTCCATCGTGCAAAATTATAGTTTTTAATTTATAATTCAGTTCGATTATTTAAGGGGCTGAAACA
>NZ_MUGT01000096.1 GCF_002217205.1 Flavobacterium branchiophilum NBRC 15030 = ATCC 35035
ATTTAGCCATGCAACATATCACAGGAATTGCCTGTTTACAAATGCGTCTTTCTAGTTTGGAGGACACTATTGGCTCCGAAAATCAAGTGCGTTTTATCGATGCGTTTGTGGAGGTTTTAAATCTATCAGAAATTGGTTTTGAGGTAAAAAACGATTAAAAAAGAAGGTTGACCGAGTTACAACATCAAGCGAAGTATCAATATTTTAGGAATTCCAGAATTGATTGCCAAACTTCAAAATTGGAACACACCCTACAAGGCAAAACTTGTTTTTTGTTCTAAACCTACCTCAAAACATTGTTTTACAGCCCACATTTTTTGGCAACAAAATAATGCTGCTTAAAAATAACCCTTTCGCAAATGGCTTCTATTACATTCAAAAACCAGCGTTTTTTTGGTTTTTTGGATAATAAACAGGGTTTTTCACAGCCTGACGGGTTGGGGCTACACGCAGGTGGAGGGATTTTTAGCACTGAACTTCATTAAAAGTACAGAACTTTGATTTAGCACTTCACTTTCATATAAGCACTGAACCCCCACTTGCGTGTAGGTGCTGTTATGCCTTCGCCCGTTATTCTGTCAGCCAATTTAATGCTTCTTGTGTTATTCCGTTATACCAATCTTTTTCATTGTCTGTTGAGTTTGCCAATTCGTTTGAACGCTCAAAAAATCGTTGAACGTGTCTTGGTTCGGGAACATAACTTGCTTTGTGTGAGTCTTCAACCATTTTCAAAAATACGGTTAAAGGCAATGGAACAATTGTCGATGTTCCACCGTAATAACTAATGTTCATTTTGTGTAAAGCGTAAAAATGAGCAACACAAGCTTCGTTTATGTTTGGTGCTATAAATAAGCAATAAGCTGGTTTGTTAGTTTCTCTTTTTACTTTTGCAAGATGTCTTGTAACTGGTTCGCCTTCTGTTTCATATTGTCGTTGTCCACCTTGCATTGTAACTTCGACTGTTAAGCCAAAATCTTCATAATCGCAAACAATATCTGCCATATTTCCTTGTGCGGTTGACATTGGATTTCCGAAGTCGTCAAATTTTAAATTTGCTTTAATATTTCCTCCGTCAAGCATTGTCATTGCTCGCCAAGTATTCCATTCCAACATTAATGGGTTGTCGTAAAGTGAATTGGAAAGTATTTGGTCAAATGTCGAATTGATGTCGTCAAACAAGCGATAATCTTTGATTGCCGTAACTTGTTCGGTAATAATTTGCTCTTTTCGTTTCTCTAATTCGTCAGCAAAAATGTCTTTAAGCTGTTGTAAAGTTGCTGTTTCTTCAATTTTGATTTTCGGAAATTCTGTCTTTATTTTTTGTTCAAGCAATTCTTTGTTGTCGGTTAGAAGTGCTGGTGTTTCGGCATTACCAAGATAAGCAACGTATTGTTTTTCGTTGTCAATAAATTGTGGTTCTCTGTTTGTATGTTCCAAGAAATAATCTACTTCCTGAATTTTTTCAGGAACAATTGAAATAGATTTTCCAATGTGTGAAATGTTTAGCAAGCCTGTTGCTCTCAAATAACGAACGCAAGCATCTGCATAATCTCGCATATTACTTGCTTTAGTTTTTAAGAATTTTGAAATTGAATCGTCATTTGTTTGTCTTGTTTTGGTTTTTCCAGAAGCAATATCGGCACTATAAATTTGTTGTAGTTCAGCTTCTAAATATTCAGCACGAAATTTTTTGTAATTTCCTTCGTTTTGTGCTTTTGCTATTCTGAATTGATTGATTTTTTCAACAATTGTTTCAAATTCTCGGTAGTCAACTAATTGTAATCCAAAAATCATTACTTCGTCAAACTTCAAGGAACCGAAATGACGAACTAATCTAAAAAGTTCAAGATAAGGTCTTACCCAAAAATCAGCAGAATTAGCAGAAGGCTTGTGAAAGGGTGACGGTACTTGAAACTTTAGCAGTTGTCGTAAAAATATTTCATCTTTTCGTCTTGAATTTACTAATTCTAAACCAGCTGGTGTTAAACTGATAACTGGCGAAAGCACAACGAAACCAAGTGATTTTGGTGCTCTGTTTATTCTATCTCTTGCACTAAATGCAGGGTCGTTTGCACCTTCGCCATTAAAGAAGTTTTCTTCTTTCAATAGCTCCATAAATGCAAGTTGCGTTTCTGTATTCCATTTTTCTCCTGCAAAACGAGTGTTCAATAACTCAATTTCAGGAATCATTTTAGCGGGTGTTCGTGGTGATGTTGTAACGAAAATTACTTTACTGTCTATTCTTGCCATAATTTGTTAAAGTGCTAATTCTTTTTCAAATTCTAATTGTGGGAAATGTTTTTTAGAGATGTTTCCATAATTTGAAATCAAAATATGGCTTGCTTCTGATTTAAATCTATTTCTAATATTCACCGCATAAGATTTTCCATATTCGTCAACAATCATTTCACCATATAACTTTTCTGTTAATGGTGTTCTTCCAATAACCATAAGTGCCTTACATTTAAGTTGCTTATACTGATTGGCTAACTCAATATGATTTCTTTCATTAAATCCGTCTTTGTGTTCAACATTACCATAATCTGAAAAAACACAATCATACGGTGGGTCTAAAAACATAAAATCATCTTTATCTACCATTCTAAATATTTCTGAATAATCAAGATTGTAAATTTCTGTTTTATTAAGTAGGTTGTTATGTGCTTTAGTAACCAAAGAAGTGTTTAAGTTAGCATATCTTCCATATGGTACATTAAATTCTCCTTTTGAATTATAGCGAATCATTCCCGAATACGCTGTTTTGTTGATGAAGAAATATAGCAAAGCCTCCGAATACTTTTTTTCGGTCAAATCGTTGAACATATTTCTGATTTGGTAATAAAGATGCTCGTTTTCATCATCTACACGCTCGTCGAGTGTTTTGCTTTTCAACTCTTCAAACTTTTTACGATTTGTTGCATAAACTTTTTCGATTTCGGATAATTCAGTTTTGAGTAGTTCAAAATTGTCTTTTACGCCTAAATAAAATGAAATTAGTTTTGAGTTAATATCGTTAATGATGGCTTTTTTCGGTTCTAAATGAAAAAATAAAGCACCACCGCCAAAAAATGGTTCAATATATCTTCCGTTAAAATACGGAATATGATTAATCAAATGGGGAATTTCTTTTGATTTTCCTCCTCTGTATTTTACAAGTGGTTTCATATTTTGGCACTTTTTCGTTTATATTCAACAATGCTTTCTGCAACAACATTTAAGATTTGTGTTGCTTCTTCTTCTTCAGCAATAATGTCATAAACTTTGTCTGCCGACCACAAACGAATTAACTCTTTTGAGTCAACTTCAAGTAATTCTGAAAGGATGAATACTTGTTCTCTTTTTGCTTTTCTGTCGCCTTTTTCAATTTTACAGTATGTTGCTGTGTCTATTTCTAAAGCAACAGCCAACTGTCGTTGTGGGATTTGTTTCTCCTCTCGAAGTGTCTTTATTCTATTTCCAAAGATTGTTGACATAATTTAGTCTTGACATTATTTGGCAAATATAATTATTTTTTCTTTCTGTCGTCATTTTATTTTTAGCACGGTCGTCTTTTAGGGTGAGGCATAACGGCAGTCTGTGAAAAAACTTGCCGTTTAATATTTTTTCAAAAATAATAAAAAACTATGAAATCAAATAGTTTTTTGTTCTAAACCTACCTCAAAACATCGTTTTACAGCCCACATTTTTTGGCAACAAAATAATGCTGCTTAAAAATAACCCTTTCGCAAATGGCTTCTATTACATTCAAAAACCAGCGTTTTTTTGGTTTTTTGGATCATAAACAGGGTTTTTCACAGTCTGACGTTTCGCAGCTTGGTGAAGGTGGGGTTTAAAAAGTACTAAATTTCAAATTTAGTACAAAAGCTAATAGAAAGCACAAATGTTCAGCCTAGCACTAAAGCCCCACTTTTGCCAAACCCATGTTGTGCGTTCGGCTTTTTAGAAAGTGTATCTTATCGGGTTTTGATTTCCGTGTTTAATATAGTTCTCAAGTGAATTATTTTTGTACTTTTCCACAATTTCTTTGTTTGCCACTTTGCCATTAAAGCCCCATCTGTCATTCACTTTATACCAATTTTCGATTTCATAAACCTCTCTTACTAATCCACGATAAGAAGCAATTACATATTTAGCATCTTTCTTTTTATTTCCAAGTTTCCAAGATTGTTTAGTTGCTTCATATAAATCATTATCGCTCATAAATCTTATGTAAAGTTTATTAATATTGATAATGATGGTTGGTTCAATTATTGTAATTATTTTAGCATCATAATGTTGAATAACTTCATTTACAGTTTTCAAACCTCGTTCCCAGCTATCATGACCTTTAACAGAATTTGTCAAAGATTCAAGTCCTAATAAATCAATACAAGCACTTTCAATTTCAAAAGCTTGTTCTTGTGACAAACCATGCCTTAAAATATAATGTTCAACATTAAAGTTAAGCGATATTATTTCTCTTATTAGATTAAGTTTATCAGATTCGGTAACACTTTCTATTGCTCCAATAACATGTTTAAAAACTCTGTTTCCAATTCCTTTACCAATATAAAAAATTTGGGAATTTCTTGGATCTTTTAATACATATACATAGTGTCCGATTTTTTCGCAGACAGCTTGTGAAAATTCTACGCTCATATTTTCTTAAATAACTGCTGTTATGATTGCAACAAATTCTTCTTCATCTAACCAACCATCTACATTCGCTACGATTTTACTTGAACTAGTACTGTCCCCTAAATAAAAATTATCTCCTTTAATGTTTAGTTGTATATTACTTGAACTTGTGCTATCTCCTTTATACACTTTTTCTTTAGTGAATTTATGCACAATTTTGCTTGAGCTAGTACTATCTCCTTGATATACTTTCCCGTCTTTGACTGTAAATAAAATCTTTGAGGAACTTGTACTATCTCCTTGATAAATGTGTCCATTTTTACAAGTAAAAACAATTTTACTTGAACTTGTACTATTTCCTTGATAAACTTTACCATCCTTTACAGTGTAAAGAATTTTTGACGAACTGGAACTGTCGCCTTGATAAATTTTTGTTGCCATTTATATATTTATTTTAATTAGTGAATTTGTTTGGTGTGTTTCTTTAAGCTGACGCACAACTAGTAGATATACGAAAGTTATTGCGTTTTTAACATATTGTATCTACTTTGCGAAAGTACAAACAAAAAAACATTTTGCAACTTTTTTTATAAAAAAAAATTGCAAGAATAAAAATGAGAAGTAAGAGGTTAGAAGTTAGAAGCAAGAAGTTAGAAACAAGAAATTAGAAATTAGAAGTGTGAAATGATAAAAAAGAAAAAAAAGAAGTTTTAAAAAAACTTTCATGAGTGGAGACTGACTATTGGAGGTTGCCCGCATGAGGGATAGAGCAAGGCACCATGTGCTCGTGATAGCCCGACGGCAAAAAAAGGAAGCCCCGCCTGAAGGGTTTGGGGCGTGGGGGCTTGCTTTTTTTTGGCGGCATGCNNAATATATTTGGTGTAAAGTAGAGGGTAAAATCCGTTAGGAAATGGAGTCTATAAAGACTTACTTTTTTTATTGGAATAAAAAATAAAATAAAAGTTGTAGATTTAAAAAAAAACATTACTTTTGCACCCAAATTAACATTAAATTAAATATTTATGAATCATTATGAAACTGTTTTCATTTTAAATCCCGTTTTATCTGACGTTCAGGTAAAGGAAACAGTAAGCAAATTCGAGGAATTTCTTACTTCTAGAGGAGCAGAAATGGTTGCAAAAGAAGACTGGGGCCTAAAAAAAATGGCTTATGAAATTCAAAACAAAAAAAGTGGTTTTTACCATTTGTTCGAGTTTAAAGTAGCAGGAGAAGTATTATTAGCGTTTGAAACAGAATTTAGACGTGATGAAAGAGTGATGCGATTCTTGACTGTAAGTTTAGACAAACACGCTATTTCATGGGCTGAAAGAAGAAGAGCAAAATTAAAAAATACTAAAGCGTAATTATTATGTCGTCATTAGAACAATCATCAAAAGGAAAAAAAGACGGAGATATTAGATATTTAACGCCTTTGAACATTGAAACCAACAAAACCAAAAAATATTGTCGTTTCAAAAAATCTGGAATCAAATACATCGATTATAAAGATGCAGATTTCTTGTTGAAATTTATCAACGAGCAAGGTAAAATTTTGCCACGTAGATTAACAGGAACGTCATTAAAATATCAAAGAAAAGTGTCTGTTGCAGTAAAAAGAGCCAGACATTTAGCAATACTGCCATATGTGGCTGATTTACTAAAATAATAAAGAAGCAAAATTATGGAAATTATATTAAGAAAAGACGTACAAAATTTAGGCTTTAAAGATGATGTAGTTGCAGTAAAACCAGGTTATGGTCGCAATTATTTAATCCCACAAGGTTTTGCTCATTTAGCAACTCCATCTGCAAAAAAAGTGCTAGCCGAAAACTTAAAACAAAGAGCTCATAAAGAAGCTAAAATTGTAAACGACGCAAAAGCAGTTGCAGAAGTTTTAAAAACATTAGAAATTAAAATTGCTGCAAAAGCAGGTGGCGAAAAATTGTTTGGTTCTATTACCAATAACGATTTGGCCGAAGAATTAGCTAAAGCAGGTCATACAATTGAAAGAAAATTTATTACATCTGGTATTATCAAAAGAATTGGTAAATACTCTGCCTCTATCAGATTGCATAGAGACGTTGTAGTGGATTTGCCTTATGAAATTGTTGCCGAAAGAGCTTAATGACTATTAAAAGTTATAGAATCCCGATGAAAATCGGGATTTTTTTTTAGTAATTTTTTAAAATACTATAATGAAATATACCCGTTTGACAAAAGAACAATTTGAAGAATTGCATCCAGAATTCACCAACTTTTTAGCCACACAAGCAATTGATAAAGCAGAGTGGGACCAATTAAAAATAGAAAATCCAGATGTTGCCGAACAAGAATTGGATGTATTTTCTGATTTGATTTGGGAAGGTGTGCTTACAAGAGCCGTATATTTAGAACATTTTTCTAAAAATCATATTTTTCTTTTCAAGAGTGATGTTCAATTCATTGAATCGATTGTATTGAAGGTGTTAGATAAAAATATAAATTTTCTTACAAAAGAAGGGTTGCAATATGTAAGCGATCATTTGTTTACGGATTTAATTGAAATGAAAATTGGCAAGAAATTTTTTGAAGAAGAACGAAATGTTGCTTTATTTCAATTGATTCAGCAAGGGGCTATTTTGAGCGATGGCCATTTGTATAATCAAATAGATTCGATTATTCAATCTTAAAAAATTTGTTTTTTTTAAGTAAATATTTGTATTTTTGTTTTTCTTAAAACAACCATACATGCTACAACAAATAGAACAATTAAGAGCCGAAATCAATCAGTACAACTATGAGTATTATGTACTAGATGATCCAAAAATATCGGATTATGAATTTGATACGAAACTCAAATCATTGCAGGAGTTGGAATTGAAATATCCTGAATATTTTGATGAAAATTCGCCAACGCAACGGGTGGGAGGTTATATTTCAAAACAATTTCAAACGGTAGTACATAATCACAGAATGTACTCGTTGGATAATTCATATTCTAAAGAAGATTTGTTGGATTGGGAGGTCCGTGTCCAAAGGGTTTTGGGCGATGTAAAATTGGAGTATGTTTGTGAGTTAAAATATGATGGAGCGTCTATTAGTATTACGTATGAAAACGGTAAACTAGTTCGGGCAGTTACACGTGGCGACGGGATTCAAGGCGATGATGTAACGCCAAATATCAAAACCATAAAATCGATTCCATTGGTTTTGCAAGGTCATGATTATCCATCTAAATTTGATGTTCGAGGCGAAATCATTTTACCATTTGAGGGTTTTGAAAAAATGAATCAAGAACTGATTGAAATTGGCGAAACACCATATTCAAATCCTCGAAATACAGCCTCTGGAAGTTTAAAGTTGCAAGATAGTGCTGAAGTGGCCAAAAGGCCTTTGGATTGTTTGTTGTATTACATCATTGGCGAAAATAACGTTTTTAAAACCCAATTTGAAAGTTTAGCATCTGCCCGAAAATGGGGTTTCAAAGTTCCAAATCAATCTATTTTAGCTCAAAACATTGAAGAAGTTTTTGAGTTTATTGAATATTGGGACAAAAAAAGAATAGAATTGCCTTATGAAACAGACGGGGTTGTAATTAAAGTTAATTCAATTCAACAACAAGAGGAGTTGGGCTATACATCCAAATCGCCTCGTTGGGCTATGGCATATAAGTTCAAAGCAGCACAAGCTACTACTATACTAACATCAATAACTTATCAAGTTGGAAGAACGGGGTCTATTACTCCCGTTGCAAATTTAGCTCCAGTTCAATTGGCAGGAACCATAGTTAAAAGGGCTTCGTTGCACAACGCAGATCAAATACAAAAATTAGATATTCGTTTGGGTGATGTTGTATTTGTAGAAAAAGGAGGAGAAATTATCCCGAAAATTGTAGGTGTTGATTTAGAAAAAAGAACCAATCATTCGAGCCCTATAACCTATATCGATACGTGTCCGGAATGTGGCACGGCACTTATACGAACAGATGGTGAAGCCAACCATTATTGTCCAAATTTTTACCAATGTCCGCCACAAATTATAGGAAGAATTCAACATTTTATTTCCAGAAAAGCCATGGATATAGAGGGTCTTGGTGGCGAAACAGTAGCCTTGTTGTATGAAAATGGATTGGTAACAAACTATGCAGATTTGTATGATGTAACTATTGAACAATTATTGCCCTTGGAAAGAATGGCTCAAAAATCGGCAGAAAACCTTATTAATGGGGTACTTGCCTCTAAAAACCGTCCTTTTGAAAATGTGTTATATGCTTTGGGCATTAGGTTTGTGGGCGAAACGAGTGCCAAAAAACTGGCTAAGAAATGGCAAAATATCGACCAACTGATACAAGCTCCACTCGATGAATTGTTGCAAACAGACGATATAGGTGAAAAAACCGCTAAAAGTATTGTTGATTTTTTTGAAAATTCAGAAAATTTACGTAATATTGCCAGACTGAAATCTCACGGAATTCAATTTGAATTGGATCAAAAAAATAGCGGCAACCTTTCAGATAAATTATTAGATAAGGTATTTGTAGTGTCGGGAGTTTTTGAACAATTTTCGAGAGACGATTTGAAAAAAGCTATAGAAGCTCACGGTGGCAAAATTGGAAGTGCTATTTCTTCTAAAACCGATTTTGTTATTGCAGGTAACAATATGGGGCCTTCAAAACTAGAGAAGGCTCAAAAGTTGCAAATTAAAATAATTAGTGAAAATGATTTTTTGAATTTAATACTTTGATTATGAATAGTTTAAAAAAATATTTGACGTTTAATAATATTAGAATTGCTTATTTTACGCTAGTATTTTTAGATATTATTTGCGAAGCTAATGATGTATTTTTTTTCAAATATTTTTTTAAACTCCTTATCGCACCTACTTTATTGATATTTTATTATCGGTTTTCAAACGAAACAAGCATGGTATATATTTTGTCTATAATATCTATGTTTATTTGTAATATTTTGTTTTTAGAAGGTACAAAAAAATACTATTTTTTAGCAATGTGCTTTAATAGTTTGATGTATTTATTATTTTTGGTTTACACCTATCAACATATCAAATTCAAATTTTCGTGGCTTTCTATAAAAATTATATTTGGATTTTTGTCATTAAATTTAATTTTTTTATTTTTAATGGGATTTCATATTTCGCTCAAATTACTTCCAATATTGAATTTAATGATTTTTAGTTCAGTACTTGGGAGTTTGGTATTGCCACACTATTTTACAAACGAAAACAAAGCCATAACACTACTTGTTATCGCTTTTTCGTTTTCGGTTGTAAATGTTTTTATCATTTTAATTAATAATTTTTATTTAAGTTTATTTATATTTGAACCATTAGAATTTATAGTTTTTACTACTCAAAATTTCTTTTTTTGTTGGTCATTTATTACAATAAATAAATTAAATGCTAATTAATGTAGCCTTACTAGCAAATGATTTGTCTTGATCTACATAAAAGTCAATTCTTCCCATATTCAACCCATAACAACCCACTTGATTTACAATTACGTCTTTATCTTCTGCATTTTTTACAATTGTAGGTTTGTCTAAAAAGGTGTGGGTGTGTCCACCAATAATCAAATCGATTCCTTTTGAGGCAGCGGCCAATTGTAAATCAGAAGGTTTTTGTGGTTCATTTTTATATTGGTATCCCAAATGCGACAAACAAATCACAAGATCACAATGCTGTTCGTGTTTCAAAATTTTAACCATATCCTGACTTATTTCAAAAGGGTCTAAATATACCGTTTCTTTGTAATTTTTTTTGTCCACAAGCCCATATAATGCAACACCCAAGCCAAAAACGCCTACTTTAATTCCGTTTTTGATAAATATTTTATAGGGTTTTACAAAAGAATCCAATTGGGTTTTTGAAAAATCATAATTTGCAGACAAAAAATCAAACTTAGCATGTGGCATTTGAGCTAATAAACCATCTAAACCGTTATCAAAGTCGTGATTGCCAATGGTAGCAGCATCATATTGCATCATGCTCATCAATTTGAATTCCAATTCACCTCCATAATAATTGAAATATGGTGTACCCTGAAAAATATCACCAGCATCTAAAAGAAGCACATTTGGATTTTCTTTTCGAATATGGTGAATCACTTCTGCTCGACGGCTAACGCCTCCCATGTTTGGATTTCTGGGATCGTCTGCCGGAAAAGGATCTATATAACTGTGTACATCATTTGTATGTAAAATAGTAAGGTGCTTGGTGTTTTTTTGATTAAAACTACTTAACGACAGTCCACCCATGGTTAAAAATGTTGTACTGGCAGTAGTTTTTTGTATAAAATCTCGTCTTTTCATATTGTTAATTTTTGTATTTTCTTAATAATATATTTGATTACATGATACAATATATTACATAGCGTTTTCTTTGATAATGCGTTTGTTTTTAGTTACTTTTATGGTATCAACCTCTTTTAAATAATCGATAACAATATTTCTTAATTTGTAATTCATATCATATTTGGTAGTGGATTTTTTAAAAAACTCCATGCTATCGCCGCCGCCAGAAAGATAATCAGAGGTAGCTACATAGTATATTTTATTGGTATCCAATGGTTTACCTTGAATTTCTATGTTTTTAGCTTGATTGTTTTTATCTATTGTAAATGTCATTCCAGATAAAGGATGTGGTTTTTTTTCGGCAATTAAATATTGGGTCATTTCCAATATTTGTTCCCCTTTTAAAGCCACAATATACAAAGCATTTTCAAAAGGCATAAGCTGAAAAGCATTTTTAGAAGTAATGTTGCCTTGAGGCAAATTTGATCGGATACCTCCATGATTTAACAAACACATATCAATTGGTTTGTTTTCTCTTGAAAGAAATACCTTATTGCCTTTTTCAAATGTTATATCGGCTAACAAACAACCAATGGCGGTTTGCCAATCACCATCTTTTTTATCTAAATTTTCTGGATTATAAGCTAAAATTTCTGATAAGTCCTTGTTGATGTGTTCTCTATATGGTTTTATAAATTGTTCAATATCAGGATTTTGAATGTCTTTTTCAGATAAAGAAATTTTTTTTGCTTCAATTTTTGTAATATAATACCTTTGATGCTGACAGGATAGAAAAATAAAAATTGTTAGAAATATAACAAAATGTTTGAATACAACGATATAGTTTTTTAATTTTACCATTTGAAATGAAACTTATTTAATTAATTTTGTAATCTAGTAAAGGTAATATGTTTTTGAATTATATAAAAAATATTTGGCTAAAAAAAATATTAAAAAATAAATTGCATAATTCAAAATGTAATTCGGTTGTAACTACAACAAAATCAGTAGGTTTGTTGTTGGATGATTCAACTAATTTGAATAAAAATTTGTTGATAGATTTGCTTGTTCGTCATGGAATAGACAAACATCAAATCAAAATCATCGTGTACAAGGATAAAATTAATAAAAACGAAGTGTATTCAGATCCCACATTTGGGTTCGACCATTTGGATTCCAACGGTCTTTTTAGGCCTCAAGTTGTTAATGACTTTATTCAAACACCATTTGACCTTTTGATAAGTTATTACGATATTGAAAAAATGGCATTGGTATTATTGACAAATGAATCCAAAGCTCGATTTAAAGCTGGTTTTTCAACCATCAATACAAATTTGAACCATTTGATCATTAGTACCAAATTAACAGAATATGAAGTTTTTACTAACGAACTTTTCAAATATTTAAAAATATTAAAACGAATATAAAATGCAATCATTAATAGGCACGGGTGTTGCACTAGTTACCCCATTCAAATCAGATTTTTCAGTAGATACAGAGACATTAGTACGAATAGTTGAGTATCAAATAGCTAATGGTATCGATTATTTGGTCATATTAGGCACAACAGCAGAAAATGCAACGTTAAATGAAACTGAAAAAGATCTTGTTATCCAAACCATTATAGAGGCCAACAATGGCAGACTACCGCTTGTGTTGGGAGTTGGTGGCAACAATACCCAACAAATCATTCACGAATTGAAAACCCGTGATCTGACAGCTTTTGAGGCTATTTTGTCGGTATCGCCATATTACAATAAACCAACTCAGGAGGGTATTTATCAGCACTTTAAAGCCATTGCACTAGCAAGTCCAAAACCTATAATATTATATAATGTACCAGGCAGAACTTCTAGCAACATGCT
Source organism: Flavobacterium branchiophilum NBRC 15030 = ATCC 35035 (assembly GCF_002217205.1). Lineage (GTDB taxonomy): Bacteria > Bacteroidota > Bacteroidia > Flavobacteriales > Flavobacteriaceae > Flavobacterium > Flavobacterium branchiophilum. Next base: position 12,770 of record NZ_MUGT01000096.1, read on the forward strand.
TCCGGCCACAGTGGCACGGCTAGCACAAGATTTTGAAAACATTGTAGCCATCAAAGAAGCGGCAGGCGACATGGTTCAAGCTATGAAATTAATTCAACAAACGCCTAAGGATTTTCTTGTTATTTCAGGAGATGATATGCTTACATTACCAATGATTTTAGCAGGAGGAAAAGGGGTGATATCTGTAATAGGCGAGGGGTTTCCAAAACAATTTTCAGATATGGTTCGTTTTGGATTGCAACGCCAAGTAGATCAAGCCTATCAAATTCATTATCAAATGGCCGAATGTATCGATATGATTTTTGAACAAGGCAATCCGGCAGGCATCAAAGAAATTCACAAAGCACTTGGCTTGTCAGACCACTTTGTAAGATTGCCATTAGTCAATGTGGATGCAGATTTAGTAAATAGACTTCAAGATTTTGTACGAAAAAACAGTTAATATATTTTGATAAAAACATAAGATTTTGTTAATAATAAAAAATATTTTGATGTCGTTAAATTATTAACTAAATTTGCAGTTCGTTTTTAGAAATAATACAAACCTAAAAACGATTAAAAATGATATGATGAAGAAAAATTTATTATTATTGATGCTCTCGATTGCACTATTTTCTTGCAGTCCTTATCAAAAAGCGCTAAAAACAGAAGACATTGCTGTAAAATATGAAGAGGCAAACAAGCAATATGATAATGGAAAATACAACAAAGCCATTCGATTATTTGAACAAATAGCACCCAGTTATCGAGGCAAACCACAAGCAGAAAAAATGTTTTATACCTATGCACAAGCGTTGTACAAAACAGAACAATTTCATGTTTCGGGTTATCAATTTGAAAAATTTGTATCAAGCTATCCCAAAAGCGAAAAAATAGAAGAAGCCGCTTATTTAGGTGCTAAAAGTTTTTCTAAATTATCTCCAGTTTATTCTTTAGATCAAGTAGATACAGAAAAAGCGATTGATAAAATGCAAACTTTTATTGATGCCTATCCAACTTCATCTTATTTGGTTGAGGCCAATGAAATAGTAAAAACGTTAAGAGAAAAAATTGAAGTGAAAGCCTTTGAAAATGCCAAACAATACAATACTATTTCAGATTATAAAGCAGCTTTAGTAGCATTTGATAATTTTATTGCCGACTTTCCAGGGACACCATTAAAAGAAAAGGCCTTGTTTTTAAAACTCGATTCGGCCTTTAAATTAGCTATAAACAGTGTACCTTCAAAAATGGAAGAACGTTTGAACAATTCAAAAATTGCTTATCAAAATTTAATGAAGTTCAATTCAAATACTGCCTTTAAAGATAAAGCAGATGCAATGCTTGAAAAAATTAACAAAGAATTACAACAATTTTCAAAACAATAAAGTCATGGATTTAAAAAAAGTAAATGCGCCTGTAAACACAATCACTTATAACAAAAGTGTTATCGAAGAACCAACAGGAAATGTGTATGAGGCCATCACTATTATGGCTAAAAGAGCAAATCAAATCAATTCTGAAATTAAAAAAGAACTTACAGAAAAATTAGAAGAGTTTGCAACTTATAACGATAGTTTGGAAGAAATTTTTGAAAATAAAGAACAAATCGAAGTGTCTAAATTTTATGAGAAACTCCCAAAACCTCACGCATTAGCAGTGCAAGAATGGTTAGAAGGAAAAATTTTTCATAAATAATCAAAATATAAAACAATGTCTGTATTAAGCGGTAAAAACCTATTGCTTGGAATTTCTGCGGGAATTGCCGCTTATAAATCAGCTCATTTGGTAAGGCTTTTTGTAAAAGCAGGAGCAAATGTTCAGGTCATTATGACACCTGCTGCCAAAGATTTTATTACACCACTTACGCTTGCTACTTTGTCTAAAAATCCTGTTTATAGTACTTTTTTTGACGAAAATAATGAAAATGCCGTATGGAACAATCATGTTGATTTAGCCATTTGGGCCGATTTGATTGTCATTGCACCTGCAACGGCCAACACTATTGCTAAAATTGCCAACGGGGTATGTGATAACCTATTGATGGCCACATATTTATCTTCAAAATCAAAGGTGTTTGTAGCTCCTGCTATGGACTTAGACATGTACCAACACCAAACCACTAAAGCCAATTTTGAAGCTTTGCAAAAATTTGGGAATATCATCATTCCTGCCGAAAAAGGGGAGTTAGCCAGTGGATTAGTTGGCGAAGGTAGAATGGCAGAGCCTGAAAATATTGTGTCTTTTATCGAGGCAGACCTTGCCAAATCATTACCACTACGAGGCAAAAAAATACTTGTTACAGCAGGTCCAACCTACGAAGCCATAGACCCTGTTCGGTTTATTGGCAATCATTCATCGGGCAAAATGGGATTTGATATTGCTCATCAAGCGGCTCAATATGGAGCAGAAGTAATTTTAATTTCGGGTCCCACTCATTGTCAAATTAAATCAAATCAAATTCAATTAATTGCCGTAACTTCGGCACAAGAAATGTTCGAGGCTTGTCATAAAGTTTTTGATACTGTAGATGCAGCCATTGCGGCAGCAGCTGTTGCCGATTACAAACCCAAATGGGTTGCACAACAAAAAATTAAAAAAAACGACGACAGTTTTACCATCGAATTGGAGAAAACAAAAGACATACTAGCATCGATGGGAGCCATTAAAAAAAACCAATTTTTAGTAGGCTTTGCATTAGAAACTGAAAATGAAATTGAACATGCCAAATTAAAAATTCAAAAGAAAAATTTAGATTTGATTGTTTTAAATTCACTAAATGATATAGGAGCTGGTTTTGGAAAATCAACCAACAAAGTAACGTTTATCAACCAGCAATTTGAAATAGAATCGCACGAATTGAAGTCCAAAGAAGCCGTTGCACTAGATATTATCAACAAAATAATTGCTCATTACAATGAATAAAATTTTTAGCATATTACTCGTTTTTTCAAGTTCTATTTTTTATGCTCAAGAGCTGAAATGTAATGTTATCGTTAATTCTGAAAAATTAGGTGTAACAAATCAAAAAGTGTTTAAAACATTAGAAACATCTTTAAATGAATTGATTAATAAAACCAATTGGACTTCAGATAAGTATGAAGCTTCAGAAAAAATCAATTGTACTTTTACTATAATTCTCGAGTCTGTAACATCTGATTTATACGCTGCTTCCCTACAAGTGCAGTCTTCAAGACCCGTTTTTGATACCAGTTATGCCGCACCAATATTAAATATAAATGATAAAAATTTTAACTTCAAATATTACGAATTTGAAAATTTAACATATAATCCAACGAGTTTTGATTCAAATTTAGTGGCTGTTGTGGCTTTTTATTGTTATATGATTATTGGTTTGGATCAAGATACATTTGTAGAAAATGGTGGGAACAAAAGTTTTGAAGCAGCTCTTAATATTTTGAATTTAGCTCAAGGAAGCAATTATAAAGGCTGGTCTAATGACAAAACCCAAAACAGATTTGCGTTGATTAATGATATTTTGTCGCCCACTTTTGGTGCTTATAGAAATGCCATGTATCAATACCATAGAAATGGCCTCGATGTAATGTCAAAAAATGCTGTTACAGGAAAAGAAAAAATAAGTTTAGCCATAAACGAATTGCTGTCATTACACCAAACCAGACCCAATTCCTATTTGGCTCGTACTTTTTTTGACGCAAAATCAGATGAAATTGTTTCGATTTTTTCGGGTGGACCCAAAATGGACATTCAAAAATTGCTACAAAACATCAATACTATTTCTCCTTTAAATGCCTCGAAATGGGCTACTATAAAAAATTAAATTTTTAATTTTAAAAAAAATATGTTAATATCATTATCTATACAAAATTTCGCTTTGATAGAAAAATTAAATATAGATTTTTCTGATAAATTTTCAATAATCACTGGCGAAACAGGTGCTGGTAAATCTATATTGCTAGGAGCTTTGGGATTGATACAAGGCAAAAGAGCCGATTTAACTTCTTTAAAAAATAAAGAAGAAAAATGTATAGTAGAAGCTACTTTCAATGTAGCTAAATACAATTTATTGAATTTTTTTGACCAATATGATATTGATTATCAAGATCTTACATTGATTAGGCGTGAAATATTACCTTCAGGTAAATCAAGGGCTTTCATAAACGACACCCCGGTAACTATACAAGTTTTACAAGAGATTTCAGTTTTTTTGATAGACATACACTCTCAACACCAAACGAGCGAATTGTCGGAAGAATCGTATCAATTTATGATTTTAGATGCCATTGCTCAAAATCAAACGGGTCTTGCGGCCTATCAATCTAAATTGAAAGAATACAAAAAAGCTCAAAATTTACTTTCACAACTCCTTGACGAACAAAAGAATAGCCTAAAAGAGCACGATTATAATACCTTTTTATTAGAAGAATTATTGTCTGCAAAACTTGTAGATGGCGAACAAGAGTTGTTAGAAGAATCGTTTGAACAGTTGAATAATGTAGAAATAATTAAAGAAAATTTAGAAAAAATTGTAACTATTGCAAACGAAGAGCAAATAGGAACCAAACAAAATTTGAGAGAAATAAAAGTATCTTTACAAAAAATTGCCCCTTTTGCCTTAAAATACAACCAATTTTTAGAAAGAATTGATAGTATTTTGATAGAAATGAACGATGTTTTAGACGAAATTGACCAAGCTTCAGATATGTTACAAAACGATCCAGAGGAATTAATAAAAGTAAATCAAAAACTTCAAAATATATATAATTTACAAAAAAAACATCAAGTTCTTACAGTTTCACAGTTAATTGACATACAAAATAGCCTTAGCCAAAAAATACTTTCTGTAAGTGATTTAGATATTAGAATTCAAAAAGGATCTGATTTTATTGCAAAATGTAGCGATGAATTGTCCCATTTAGCACGGGATATTTCTCAAAAACGTCAAATTGCCATACCTATTTTAGTCCAAAAAGCCAAAGAAATATTGGTACAACTTGGTATGCCCAATAGCGATTTCAAAATTGAATTAGTACCAAAGGACAAATTCCTGCCAAACGGTAACGAAGAATTATTATTTTTATTTGCAGCCAACAAAGGAACTGATTTTGGAATGCTCAAAAAAGTGGCCTCTGGTGGTGAATTATCCAGAATCATGCTTGCCGTAAAAGCCATTTTAGCACAATATTCCAAGTTGCCCACCATCATTTTCGACGAAATTGACACAGGAGTTTCTGGCGAAATTGCCAATAAAATGGGCGAAATCATGAAAACTATGAGCCAGTCCATGCAAGTATTTGCAATTACACACTTGCCACAAATTGCTGCAAAAGGCTTACAACATTACAAGGTTTTCAAATCTAATATTGGCGTAAATACCATATCCGAATTACAATTATTATCCAAAGACGACCGTATCATCGAAATTGCCGAAATGCTATCAGGAAAAAATCCTAGCGAATCTGCACTAACACATGCTAAAGCATTATTGAATTATTAAAACTTTAAAATCAAAAAAATATGATAATCGAACCAAGAATGAGAGGATTTATTTGTTTGACTGCCCATCCAGACGGTTGCGAACAAAACGTAAAAAATCAAATAGCTTATGTAAAATCTAAAGGCAACATACAAGGAGCCAAAAGAGTTTTAGTAATCGGTGCTTCAACAGGATTTGGTTTGGCCTCCAGAATTACAAGTGCATTTGGTTGCAATGCCAGCACAATTGGCGTGTTTTTTGAAAAACCAGCTTCCGAAGGCAAAACGGCTTCGCCAGGTTGGTACAATGCAGCTGCATTTGAAAAAGAAGCACAAAAAGAAGGATTATATGCCAAAAGTATCAATGGCGATGCTTTTTCAAACGACATCAAACAGCAAACCATCAATTTGATTAAGGCAGATTTAGGACAAATCGATTTAATCATTTACAGCTTGGCTTCGCCTGTTCGTATGCACCCAAACACCGGCGTGCTCCACCGCTCGGTTCTCAAACCAATTGGCAACACCTATACCAACAAAACAGTAGATTTTCATACAGGAAAAATTACATCCGTAAGCATCAATCCTAGCGAACCTGCCGATATAGAAAACACCATTGCCGTAATGGGTGGCGAAGATTGGGCCATGTGGATAGATGCCCTTAAAGCTCAAGATTTACTTGCTCCAGGTGCTACAACTATTGCTTATTCTTACATTGGACCAGCTGTAACAGAACCTGTTTACAGAAAAGGAACCATTGGAAAAGCCAAAGACCACTTAGAAGCAACCGCTTTTGAGATTACCGAAAAGCTAAAAGACATCAACGGAAAAGGTTATGTGTCTGTCAATAAAGCACTTGTAACCCAAGCCAGCTCAGCCATTCCTGTTATTCCATTATATATTTCATTGCTGTATAAAACCATGAAAGCCAAAGGTTTACACGAAGGTTGCATCGAGCAAATCCAACGTTTGTATGCCGAAAGATTATATAATAACCAACCAATTCCTACAGATGAAAACGGTAGAATTAGAATCGATGATTGGGAAATGAGCAACGATGTACAAGAACAAGTAAGTCATCTTTGGGAATTAGCCACCACAGAAAACCTACCAGAAATAGGCGATTTAGCAGGATATACCTCAGATTTTCACCAACTATTTGGTTTTGGTTTCCCAGAAATCGACTATCAAAAAGACACCAACGAAATCGTTAATATATTAAGTATCAATGAATCGTAAAATGACACCAAAATAATGCTATTTTTTGTTTTACAAGAAACAAAAGTTAAAATTGCTATAAATTCATTCTAAAAAGCCTCTTCCAAAGGGGCTTTTTTTTGTGGCATCTCCTTTATTTGGGCCCCATCTTTTGGCATTTTCACCCATGGCTTGTACCCGCCATTCGCTATATCTTTTGTTTTTTTAACCCAACTTG
>NZ_MUGT01000097.1 GCF_002217205.1 Flavobacterium branchiophilum NBRC 15030 = ATCC 35035
TGTAACCGCCATAGGCCCACCAGGCTTTTCATACACCGCCTCCAGCAATCTATTCAAATGATCATAAGAATAGCTGTATTTTCTCAATACATTGTCCGATGAAGTCCGCCAAAAAGTTTCCGAAATATTGCCGTTAAACAAAGGCGTTGCCGACACGGGTTTTTGGTAATTGATTCTAAAACTAAACAAATCCATCGGATCGCCCACTTTGCTCAAGCTATTGATGTCGTTGATGCCCGTGAGCCACCCCCTAATGTTGTACGAATAGTTCACGTTTTGTAAGCCAGTGCCAGTAGCAGCACCCCCCACTTTTTTAGCCGTTAGTTGGCCCAATTCGTCATACGAGTTGTTGGCCAATAGCTGCACCGCCCCCCCGTTTATTTGATGGGTGTGCGTCAGCAAACGGTCTTGTGCCGAGTATGTAAATGCTTCATTTACACGTATTTCTGCGTCTGTAACCGTACGTTTGTGGCGGGTTTCGGTGCTGATTGGCTTGCCCACAAAGTCCAAATTGCTGTCCGTTTGCGTGTAGCCCCCCAGGTAATGCACCGTTTTGGTTTGAATCGCTCGGGCCTTGTAATCATACAGCGTATAACTCGTTTCGCCCTTCGTGTCGGTTGCCCCTTGGCACACCCGCTCCCATGCCCCCGTGGCCAATCCCTTGGGCTTTAGGCTGTTGTTGTAATAAGCCGTACCAAAAACCGTTGGCCCATTCGGAAAATTGTAATCATCATAATAATTCACCGACAAAATTTTGAACCCCGTAGGTGCCACCACATTGCTATACCACACGCTTATGCCGTCTATCGTGCCAGCGGTGGTTTTGGATTCGTTGAGTACCGTAGCCCCGTTTTGAGCATTCTGAAGTCCCAATCGTCCCGATGTCGTAACAGTTGTGCTGGCTTGCCAACCCGTATATACAGGGCGGTTTAAGGCATCATATTTGGTAATCATCCAGCCCGTAGTACCCTCGCCAAAAGGCGAAAAAGCAGGGCCTGTGGCCACAGGGCGGTCTAGTTTGTCATATACAATAAACTCCCATTGCTTGCCAGGCAGCTTTTTTTCGACCAATCGGTTGCGGTAGTCGTAGCGGTATTGGTAGCACAAGCCCGCCATTTGGCTCGTTATGCTGGCATTGGTAACCAGTGGCGGCAGCACAAAACTCAAGTTGCCATACTGGTCATACACATAATACGTGTCGTGAGCCTCGGCGCTGTTAAACGACCGTTTGAGCACCACTTTGCCCTCCTTGTCCTTAAACTCTTGGGTCGTATTGTTGTTGCCCGCCGTCCAGTTTTCGTCCTTAGTAACGGATTTATACAACTGGTTTGCAGTATAATAGGTGTTGCCCGTAGCATTGTTTAGCACCGGTTCATACAAGCCCAAGGCGGCATTCCAAGTGGCGGTGGCCGTGTATAGTTTTACTTCGGTAGCGGTGTTGGTTTGATAGTCAAACTTGATGGTTTTGTTGCCATTCAGGGCCCACTCGTTGCCGGGTGCTGCTTGTTGCATTACACGGTTTAGGGGCGAGGCCTCCAATTGTTTTTCGCTATACGGATTTTGGTCGCCATACCAGTTTTGGTATTGGGTTATCAAATTGGTTTTGGCCGTGTTACCGTCTAGGTACTCCAGGTTGTTTTGCCCCGAGGCGTAAGGCAAATACTCTTTTGTTTGCCGGCCAAAGGCATCATATTCGATGTGTGTAATGATGTCTTTTCCCGAGTTGGATTGTTGCCCTGCAATTTGTTGTATGGGTCTGCCCAATCCGTCAAAATAAGTAATGTTTTCCACTTTTTGAGCCGCAGTAGGAGCAGGCACTAGGGTGGTTGGCACTTTGTAGGTAGTGGTTTTGATGTAGTTTTGAGACTGTGTTTGAGCCTCAAGCAACGCTGGCAAACCTACCAAAAGAGCCACAAAGGCTTTGAAAAGCCATGCCGATTGGCGTTTTTTTACAGTTGTCGATTTCATATCTTTTGGAATTAAGGTTTGTAGTGGTATTCGTTTTCAGAGAGTTTGTTGCCATTTTTGTCGGTTACGTTTTGCAAACGACCAAAAGTATCATAGTTATACCTCATGACATCGCCTTTTGGGTCGGTAATGGTGCTCACCCCAATAAGCGGTTTGTGTGTATAAGTTGTAATCATTGCCTTTTGTATTGCAGTATTGCTGCTGTTTCTCAAGGCATCAATGGCAGGCAAATTGGCTTCTGTAAGGCTGCTAATATTGGCAACACCCAAGGCGGCTGCTACTTGTGCATTTGTAGCATTTTCAAATTTGGCAATAGGCTGCGTTTTGTTGTACCCCCAAATAATGGTAACCGGCATGCCCGACTCTGGCGTATATTGTGTGAGGTTGCCACTGGTGTCGTAAAAGTCGTATGTAATTTTCTTTTCGAGTACATTAGCTTTCCCAGCATAGATAAATTGAGGGAGTAGCATGTTTTGTCCAAGAATATTTGATGTAAAGGAACCGTATTTAGTGATTTGAGAGCTTAATAAATCAGAATTATAATAATTTTCAGTTTTTAAAGGTGTATTAATCATGTTTTTCTGGCATAAAATAGAAAAATTTGGTTCAGTGCTGATAGTATTATCACAAGGATAGAAATATTTAGTTTGTAATATATTTGATTGAGTTGAATTCGTTATTTGCTCAATAGCTAATTGATTATTAGTATTATAACTAAAATTTTTAGTCAAAGTTATAGGATTTAAGCCATTCAAATCATAGCTTGTTACTTCTTCACTTGTTGGATAATAACTATATTTAAAAATTTTTATTGCAACAGCAAATAATAAGGAGTTACCATTTGGACAAAACTCACTGGAAATAATTTTTTGCTTTAAAAAATCATTAAATCGATTAGAATCATTTCTATACGTAATTTTTCTTTTCTTAATTAAAACATCTTGTTTATTAAAATCAAAAACGCCTATTGTTTTTCCTCGTTCAGACTCTTTAGAAGAATATTTCATATATATACTTTGGTTACCAGGTACCCAGCCTGTAATGCCTAACGGAGGTTCATCAAAATGAGAAATTCCGTTAATATCTGTTCCATAATTAGTAAAAAAATGTTTCGTATATGAGTTATCAAGATTTACTTCAACTACTTCATCATAACCAATATGAGAACCATTCCCTGTGGGGTTATAGTTTGCAATTGAATTTATGCTAAAAAGATAAAAAGAAAAAAGTGAATTATTGGAATTTCCTGAAGGTATATTATTAAAGCTAAATTCATATTTTGGTATTCCATTCAACACACCACTAGACGAGAGAGTATCTGGATTTAAGGTAGAATTATAACCAGTCACATAATAATATTTTCGAGTTAT
>NZ_MUGT01000098.1:0-7679 GCF_002217205.1 Flavobacterium branchiophilum NBRC 15030 = ATCC 35035
TAAATATTATATTTATAATCAAATGTCGTTTAGATAAGCATTAATTTAACGACATTTAATCTTATACCAAATATACATATAAAATAGTCCAATCTACTTGTTCTTTTTTGCTAAAATTATTAAAAAAAAATAGTTCCGTAGCCCAGCTATGCAACGATTTTTTTGAAAATTTTTTCTAAAAAATAACTACGTATCTTTGGACTATTTTATAAATATATTTGGTATAACTTTAACCCTTTTTATTCCTAAAATGGTTAAAGTTTTTTATTTATTTCAATAAAATAGATAAAAAAAGGAAAGAGAATTTAAAGCACTTTCAATAATTGAACTTATTTACATTTGGTGTTTTTCAATACGTATAAAATGTATAAATTTGCCCTTATTATTTTACTCTATTTATGAACATCAAGTTGATTGCCATTGGCAAAACCGACAATAAAAACCTGCAAATATTGATAGATGATTATCAAAAAAGGTTGGGATTTTATATCAAATTTGAAATAGATATTATTCCAGATTTGAAAAACCTTAAAAATGTTTCGGAGAAAATTCAGAAAGAAAAAGAAGGAACATTGATTTTGTCAAAAATAACCTCAAGCGATCAATTGATTTTGTTAGACGAAAATGGCAAAATGTTTTCGAGCGTTGCTTTTTCTGAAGAAATTCAAAAAAAAATGAATGCCGGTATCAAGAATTTGGTTTTTGTTATTGGTGGCCCTTATGGTTTTTCGGAGGCCGTTTATCAAAAAGCACTAGGCAAAATATCGCTTTCAAAAATGACTTTTTCTCACCAAATGATTCGATTATTTTTTGTTGAACAATTATATAGGTCGTTTACCATTTTGAAAAACGAACCTTATCACCATCAATAAATGTTTTTTAATGACAATTGGCGTTTTCTTGTATAAATAATTGCATATTAGATGGTGATATATATGGTATATTCATACCTAAACCTCTTAATATAAATACAAAACCAATACAAATTCCAATAATAGGAATAATTTTTTGTATCTTATTTCGTACGGAAAGTGTTATCCAATTTTGAAACAAAACCACGCCACTCATTAATGGTATGGTACCCAATCCAAAACAACACATGAACAACATACCATGTACAACGTTTTGTTGTGCAATGGCACCAAATAAGGCCGAATATACCATGCCACAAGGTAAAAAACCGTTTAAAAAACCAATACTCAACAACGATTTATAGGTTTTTTGTTTGAATTGATGCCCCAATTTTGATTTGATTTTTGATATAAAAATGAAGAAAAATTTTAAAAAAGGAATAGCATTGATTTTTTTTTCGGGAATTATAAAAAATAAAATCATGGCTATTCCAATAAAAATAGACAGTCTTTGTTGTAATCCTGCCAAATATAGCCCTTTGCCTAATAGTCCAAACAGCAAGCCCATCAAACTATAAGCGGTAAGTCGGCCTGTGTGATAGGTTAAGATTTGTAAAACCCTTTTAGCCTCGTTGTGCCTGTCCACAGGGAGCATAAGGGCTATTGGCCCACACATTCCGATGCAGTGCAAACTACTGAGAAGTCCAAATATGAAAGCCGTAAATAACATATTCGTTTTTTATAGATATAAATATTATCTTATGTATAAATTTTCTTTTAAAAGATAGGATTTATTTTTATAATTCCACTCTATACTAATATTCCATCGGCCAGCAACCAAATTTTGTTTCTGAATTTCCATTTTTTGTCCAGAAATGGGAACCTTAAAATCTAATTTTTGGTTAGAAGGTCTATAAAACGAAATTGTCCCTTTTAAACTTGAAATATCTATTGTATTTGGAAACAAAATATCAATTGTTTGAGCATTATCCATGATTTGAGGTTTTGAATTAGAGTCAAAAGCGTTTTGTTCTTTCTGCATTTCGTCCTGAAAATGAGCATCATGTTTATAATATTCTGCAACAACCAGTTCGTTGTCGTATTTGGCATTGGATTGCACTTTGATTACAAAATACAAAATAAAGCTCATGAAGCCTACAAAAGCCAAAAATATACCCGTTCCCCAACTTATTTTAAATAAGCTATTTTGTTGATTATCAGACTGATTCATCGTTATTAATATTTATAGTTAAAAATTTCGGGGACTTAAAAAACTGGTTTTGGTGGTTTCAATTTTATGTTTGCCATCAAATACTTCTATTTCGAGTTTTGTTCTATCGCTTTCTAACAGAAAAGCATCAATTTCTATAAAAAGTGTTCCTTCGTTCATGCCTTGTTTGGGAACAATAATATCGTTTTTGCCCACCATTTGTATGCTTCCTTTAATATTTTTCAACTTAAAATGAATTTTATTAAAGTCATTGTTTGTTTTATTAATTATTTTATAAGTGAAAATATTACTAATTTTATCACCTTTGTGCTGAAATAATTGCCCTGGTAGTCGAAGAATGGTGGTTTCTACTTCGGTTCTTAAAAAAAGTAAACCTATTAATATACCCATTAAAATAAACAAAACAGCTGAATATCCTTTCATTCTGTTTGTGAATTGGAATTTTTCTTTTTTTTCTATTTCGTCTTCAGAGGCATATCGGATAAGCCCTTTTGGAAGTCCAACGCTGGTCATGATGGTGTTACATTCGTCTATACAAGCCGTGCAGTTGGTACATTCTAATTGGGTACCGTTTCGGATGTCGATTCCTGTCGGACAAACGTTTACGCACAATCCGCAATCGATGCAATCGCCTTTTCCTGTGGTGGCTCTATCCTCGTTTTTATTAAATTTGGCTCTGCCCAATTCTTTTTCGCCTCTAACAAAATCATAGGCTACATTGATAGATTTGTTATCGAGCAGTACCCCTTGCAACCGGCCATAAGGGCAAGCAATAATGCACACTTGCTCTCTAAACCAAACAAAAATAAAATAGAAAACACCTGTAAAAATCAACAACGAAATTAAAGTACTCACATGGTGTTGGGGTCCGTCCTGAACCATTTGTATCAAGTTGTCGCTACTGATTAAATAGGCCAAAAACACATTGGCAATTCCAAACGAAATTAATAAAAACAACAACCATTTGAAGGCTTTTTTTCTTATTTTTTCAGCATTCCATTCTTGTTTGTTCAATCGAATTTGAGCCCCTCTGTCGCCTTCAATCCAATATTCGATGCGTCTGAAAACCATTTCTAAAAATATAGTTTGCGGGCAAATCCATCCACAAAAGATACGTCCAAAAATAACCGTAAATAAAATGACAAATACCACGCCCACTATCATAAACAGTACAAAAATATAGAAATCTTGTGGCCAAAACGGAAATCCAAAAATGTTAAAACGTCTTTCCAAAACGTTAAACATCATCAATTGGTTGCCATTAATTTTGATAAAAGGATTTAAAATTAATATAATTAATAAAAAATAACTTACTATTTTTCTGTAATTATACCATTTGCCAGATGGCTTTTTTGGAAAAATAAATTTTCTTTTTCCTTTGTCGTCTATTGTGCCTATGGAGTCTCTAAAACTTTGATTGGAATTTGACATTTTGAAAATTGTTACTACAAATTATGAAATTGAAAAAGCATTTTGAAAATGTATCAAAATGCTTTGTATTTGACATTATTTTACAACAGGAGTTGCAGCAAGATCGGGCTTATATAAATCGCCTTCAGGAGCTTTGCCCTCTTTTGGATTGCTGCCTTGAAGCGACAATACATAACTGGCCACAAGCTGAATTTCTTTGGGTTTTAAGGTAGTTTTCCAGGCAATCATTCCTTTGCCATCTCGGCCACCGTTTGCTATGGTGTGAAACAAATTTTTGATAGAGCCCCCAAAAATCCAGTTGGCATCGGTCAAATTTGGTCCAATTTGGCCACCACCATCTGCTCTATGGCATGCGGCACAATTGTCTGTAAAAATAGTTTTGCCTTTTTCCAAATCGGCTTTTTCGGTAAGTAAAGTTACTTTTTCTTCGGTCATCAAATCTGGAGCTGTTTTAAGATATTCCTCAACATCAATTTTTGCTTGAGCCATTTCTTTTTGAAGTTCCATTTCTTGATTGTCTGCGCCCATTACATCGTATCGCACCAAGTAAATGGCGGCAAAAGCAATACAGGCATAAAAAAGGACTACCCACCATGGTGGCAAATTGTTGTCTAATTCTTTGATTCCATCATAGTCATGATGCAATAACAAATCGTTTTCGCTTTCAATTGGCGAGGTTTTGGTTAGTTTTTGCATCAGGTTTTTATACCATTTTTGCTGTGTTATGCCCAATTGACTTTCGGCAATGGCTTTTTGTTTTTCTTCATCTGTAAGCAGTTGAAACATCACGTTGTCCACGGCATATAATGTTACTTCAATAGCTATTAATACAAATAACAATACCAGTAAAAATACAGATACAATTGGATATTTGATAAATGCAGGTTGGTTGCCCGAATCTATAAAATATTCCACAGCACCAAATGTGAGGAAAAAAAACACTGGTACTCGTAAATAAGCAGGAAATATTTTATTCATAAACATATATTTTATTATTGAATTTTTTTTAGAAAACTAGGTTTTATGGTGTATTAGATTATCGTTTGGTATTTGATAATTCCTGTACAAATAATATTTAACTACCTTGTTTTCAATCATTTAACGGAATTTTACTTAATTCATCTATTTTTTCTTTTTTGTATGAAAAAACCCAAATACCCAATGTAACAAAAAAGATAAAGAACAAGAGTAATGACATAATTGGGTAAATAGACACTCCCGATATGGTTTCTAAATTGTGTTTTATTTGTTCAAACATGATGTTATTTTTTTTCTTTAGTATCAATTCCTAAACGTTGTACATAAGCAATCAAGGCCACAATTTCTCTTTCGTTCATTGGAACAAATTTTTCGCCTTTTGAAATAGCTTTTTTCTTACTAGCATCATCGCTTTTTACAAAGTCGGGGTCGCTTTTCAAATTATTTTCAATTTGCAATGCTTGAGTTCTCAAATCTTTTTGAGCTTGAGCAATTTGCTGGTCTGTATAGGGAACCCCTAGTGTTTGCATGGCTTTCATTTTCTTTTCGGTTAATGACAAGTCCATGGCTTTGTTGTCAAACAACCATTTGTATGATGGCATAATGGACCCTTCGGAAATGCTTTGCGGACTCCAAAAGTGGTTGAAATGCCAGTTGTCGTTATACTTGCCACCTTCTCTTTGCAAGTCGGGACCTGTACGTTTAGACCCCCACAAAAACGGATGATCATAAACAAATTCTCCAGCTTTTGATTGTGGCCCATAACGTTCTACTTCGCTTCTAAAAGGTCTGATCATTTGCGAATGACAGCTTACACATCCTTCACGGATATACAAATCTCTACCCTCGAGTTCTAGAGGGGTATATGGTTTGACACTTGCAATGGTTGGGATATTGGATTTTACCATTATGGTAGGCACAATTTGAATAATACCTCCAATTAAAATGGCTATGGTTGCCAATATTGTAAGTTGAATGGGTTTACGTTCTAGCCAAGGATGGAATTTTTCACCCTTCAATCGGCTGCTGCTTATTTTTTGTAAAGCAGGTGCTGCGGCCAATTCGTCTTCGATGCTGGCATTGGCTTTGATGGTTTTGATAATATTGTAAACCAACACCAACATGCCTATCAAATACAATGTACCTCCCACGGCTCTCATGGCATACATAGGCATGATTTCTTTGACAGTTTCGAGGAAGTTTCCGTAGGTTAAAGTACCATCTGGATTGAACTGTTTCCACATCGAAGCTTGCAAGAAACCAGCTACGTACATTGGTAAAGTGTATAAAATAATTCCTAAAGTACCTATCCAAAAATGGAAATTAGCTAATTTTTCTGAATACAATTTGCCATTGGTCATGCGAGGAATTAACCAATAAATCATTCCAAATGCCATAAAACCGTTCCAAGCCAATGCTCCAACGTGTACGTGGGCAATAATCCAATCGGTAAAATGGGCAATGGCATTAACGTTTTTTAAAGACAACATTGGCCCTTCAAAAGTAGCCATACCATAACCGGTAATGGCCACGACAAAAAACTTCAACACAGCATCTTGTCTTACTTTGTCCCAAGCTCCTCTAAGGGTTAAAAGACCATTAATCATTCCGCCCCAAGACGGAGCAATAAGCATGATTGAAAAAACGACTCCAAGATTTTGAGCCCAATTTGGCAATGCCGAATACAACAAATGATGAGGGCCGGCCCAAATATAAATGAATATTAAAGACCAAAAGTGAATGATAGACAATCTATAAGAATATACTGGTCTGTTGGCGGCTTTAGGTAAAAAATAATACATTAGACCTAAAAATGGAGTGGTTAGGAAAAATGCTACTGCATTATGACCATACCACCATTGCACCAAGGCATCCTGAACGCCAGCATATACAGAATAACTTTTTAGTCCCGATACGGGAAGTTCCAAACTATTGAAAATGTGCAATACGGCTACTGTTACAAAAGTGGCAAGGAAAAACCAAATGGCTACATATAAGTGTCTTTCACGTCGCTTGATCATGGTACCAATCATGTTGATACCAAAAACAACCCAAATTAAGGCTATAGCAATATCTATTGGCCATTCCAGCTCGGCATATTCCTTCGAGGTAGTAATTCCTAATGGCAATGTAATAGCCGCAGCAACAATGATAATTTGCCAACCCCAAAAATGGATATTGCTTAACGTGTCGTTATACATTCGGGCTTTGAGTAAACGTTGTAAGGCATAATATACGCCCGCAAACATAGAATTTCCTACAAATGCAAAAATAATAGCATTGGTGTGTAAGGGTCTTAATCTTCCAAAACTTAACCAGGAAATCCCTTCGGTTAAATTTGGAAAAATAAACATCAAGGCTAAAATAAGCCCCACAAGCATTCCTACAACACCAAATAAAATAGTGGCATAGAGAAACTTCTTTACAATTTTGTTGTCGTAATAAAATTGTTGCATTTCCATAAAATATAATGATTGATTTAAAATTTACTTTTTTGAATGGTTCTTTTTTACTAATTCGTCGTCAAATAACATACGAACAGAAGGGGTATAATCGTCGTCAAATTGTCCTGATTTGACTGCTCTTATAAAAGCTGCCAAAAATCCGATGGCTACAATTACACTGATGGATATTAATAGGTAGATGACACTCATGATTATTTGCGGTTTTGATACCACAAAGTTAGTATTTTTATATGTAACAAAATATGATATTTGTCATGTTTTTAAAATTTTTAACAGTCAAATGGTGTTTTTTTATAGACAAAATACAGTTATTAATTATAATTGACGAATATGTTTTAAAAAACATTTGATTTTCAGTCCATTTTCTTTTTATTTAGAATTGAAATATAGCTGTTTCTTTTATAAACAAGATGTCGAATTGGAAGTTAGAATTTTTGTGTGAGAGATAGCAGTGGAAATCCTGCCCCACTTTTTTGGGAAAAAAAGATTATCTCACAATATTATATTTCTTTTGGAGTTCAATGAACGTTGTTTGCAACGAATAACCCGAGCCGAAGTTTTTACGGAGGGACACGCCCAAAATAATATTTTATTATGTAAGTAAAAAAGACTAGTTGGTTGATTTATATATGAATAATTATTTATTTTTAATAAAAATGTTATTACGATTTGCTAAATCAAACTAAATAATACCAAATATATTTATAAAATAGTCCAAAGATG
>NZ_MUGT01000098.1:7835-13282 GCF_002217205.1 Flavobacterium branchiophilum NBRC 15030 = ATCC 35035
CGTGCCCCTCCGTAAAACTACGGGTCGGGCTATTCGTTGCAATCTTTTTTGTTTTTTTAAAGAAAAAAAACAAAAAAGGATTTCCACTGCTATCCCTCACGCAAAACAACAACACAATCATACAAACATCTTGCTTCAAAACAGCACATTACAGTCCACCAAAAAATATTTTTATCAAAAAAAAATCATCAAACCCCAATTAGAACAGCTTATGGTATGGCCGGTTTAACGCACGTCAAAAAAAATAATTATCACAACCATAGCCTAATCTTGTAATAGTAAAGGAAAAATTTCCGAAATTGCCAACTTTTCTATTGAATTGGTTTTTGGGTTGTAATTCCTTACGGGAAACACCCGTATGAAAGCAGGAACAGCTCAAAAATTAGAACACAACATGATTTTTACAACAGTTATGATCAAACTCAGACGGGTACAAGGCAGTAAAACGATAGACTTGCAATGGTCTAACAAAAAATTATTCAAACGAGGCGTCAAAATCATTGTGGAAGAATTAAAAACAGACGAGGCAAAAGCAGCCTATTTATTACAAAAAAACTAAAACGTAAGAACCTTTCGCTTATTAAAAAACATTTAATATTAACAAAAACTAATACAATTTATGACTCCAAGTGCCATACTTTTACTCATCATTATCTATTTTGGAATGTTGTTTATGATTTCTTTTTTGTCTAGCCAAAACGACAACAGCAACGACGCTTTTTTTAAGGCCAATAAAAATTCAAAATGGTATCTTGTAGCCTTTGGCATGATAGGTACTGCACTTTCTGGAGTTACATTTATTTCTGTTCCAGGCGAAGTTGGTGCCCCAACAGGCGAACAATTCAAATATTTTCAGTTTATTTTGGGCAATGCTCTAGGGTTTATCATCATTACAAAAGTGCTATTGCCCCTCTATTATAAAATGAATTTAACCTCCATTTATGGTTATATCGAACACCGAATGGGCGTAAGAAGTTACAAAACAGCGGCGCTTATTTTTTTAATTAGCCGTACAATAAGTTCTGCTTTTAGATTATACTTGGTGGTAATTGTTTTACAAAGATTCGTTTTCGATTTTTACCATATCCCATTTGCTTTCACCGTTTTGATCTCGTTGTTATTAATTTTTTCTTACACTTATAAGGGCGGACTCAAAACAATTATTATTACAGATACCTTACAAACATTTTTTCTGGTATCGTCTGTATTTATGACTATTTATTTTATATGTAACAGTTTGGATTTCAATAGCATAACCGCCTTTGAAGCCATCAAAAACAGCCAATATTCAAAAGTATTTTTCTTCGACAATTTTGTAGAAAGCAAATTTCATTTTGTCAAACAAATTTTGGGAGGCATCTTTGTTACCATTGCCATGGTAGGACTAGATCAAGATTTGATGCAAAAAAACCTAAGCTGCAAAAACATTCAAGATGCACAAAAAAACATGTTTACTTTTACAGGTATTTTTGTAATTATCAATATATTCTTTCTAAGTGTAGGGGCTTTATTATACCTTTATGCCCAAAAATACAACATACATACCCCACTCGATTATGTGTCGGGCAAGCCACGTACAGATTTACTCTTTCCAGAAATTGCCCTCAACCATTTGACAATAGTTCCCGCCATCGTTTTCTTATTAGGACTCATTGCGGCCACTTTTGCCACCACCGACTCCGCCCTAACGGCTTTAACAACCTCGTTTTGTGTTGATTTTTTAGGCATGGACAAACAAGCAAATGCACACAAAACCAATATGGTTCGCACCCGACATTTGGTTCATTTTGCCTTTTCAGGCATCATATTTTTAGTAATTTTAGTCTTCAATGCCATCAACGACAGTTCCGTTGTAGGCATGATTTTCAAGGTAGCCTCTTATACTTACGGCCCCCTTTTGGGGCTTTATGCGTTTGGATTATTCATGAAATCCAAAACCGTAAACGACCGCTGGGTACCATTTATTTGTTTACTTTCGCCAGCAATAACCTTTATCATCAACGACAATTCTAAAACCCTATTTGGAGGTTATGTTTTTGATAACGAACTCATTATCCTCAACATGATGATCACATTTATTGGCCTTTTTACCATCAGCAAAACCAAGATATAATTTTTTTGAACTCGAAAGTTATTAAGTCAAAAAAGAGGCAAGACGAAAGAGGGGAGAAGCAAGATGAAAGATAAAAGAGCGTGATGAAAGACTTGAAGTTTTGAATAGTAGAATATATATTAAATATTTAATACAATGAGCGAAAATTTTGTAGGTATCATTTGTGTTAAATATACTATTTCTTGCAAATTTTAAAAAATTTGTATATATTCTTTAAATTAAAATAATAACATACTATTTCCTATAAGGTTTAAAAACCTTGTAGGTATTATATATGTAATATCTATACAGCCCTGCACGGTTAAAAAATAGTCTAGGTATTATTTAAATCAACATTCTATTTCCTGTAAAGTTTAAAAACCTTGTAGGTATTATATCTGCAAAATCTACACAGCCCTGCATGATTAAAAAATAGTCTAGGCATTCTTTAAATCAACATACTATTTTCTGCAAGGTTTAAAAACCTTGTAGGTATTATATCTGCAAAAGCTACACAGCCCTGCACGGTTAAAAAATAGTCTAGGCATTCTTTAAATCAACATACTATTTCCTGCAAGGTTTAAAAACCATGTAGGTATTATATAAGCAAAATCTACACAGTCCTGCTCGCTTAAAAAATAGTCTAGGCATTCTTTAAATCAACATACTGTTTTCTGCAAGGTTTAAAAACCTTGTAGGTATTATATATGCAAAATCTACACAGCCCTGCACGGTTAAAAAATAGTCTAGGCATTCTTTAAATCAACATACTATTTCCTGCAAGGTTTAAAAACCTTGTAGGTTTTATATATGCAAAATCTACACAGTCCTGCACGGTTAAAAATAGTGTAAGTATTCTTTATCTACATAGCCCTGCACGATTATAAAATAGTCTAGGCATTCTTTAAATCAAACATTCTATTTCTTATAAGGATCAATAACTTGTAAGTACTTGTTAATTGGACGTAGTATAATTTTAACGCCCACACTTGAAAGAAAAATAAAGAGTTTAAAACCAACATATTAGCCAATACAATACACTAATTGCTAGCCAAAAAATCAGCAGCCGCCACATTTGGCATTTTCACGCTGGGGCAGTTCCCGCCATTCGCTGTATCTTTTTGTTTTTAAAGAAAAAACAAAAAGGATGCCGCTACTGTCGGGGCTAGGTTGCAGCTTTGGTGTATGTTAGTGATGTTTTTAGAACAGTATCATAAGATTATTTAGTTAGATAAAAAACCCGAGCAATTGCTCGGGTTTTTGGTTTACAAAAATATTATTCATTTGGGTTATATTCATATCTTTTTAATCTTGCCAATTCAGCTCCAATTTTCTTTATCCATTGTTGCTGGTTTTTATTGTTGCCAGAAACTTGGTGGTCATATAACAATTGGAATTTATCACATTTTGAGATATTGGAATTATATATTTCATTGTATATATCAACGTTATTGTTTTTTCTAAGTCTTAAACTGTCAAATGATTTTCTAATTTTCCGTGCATATAATTCAGCAATATCAAAATGGAGTTGTTCGTGTGCCAAAGTTTGAGTATCCGTAGTAACAGTCCAAGATTTACTTTTGATAAAATAATTTTCGATTTTATAATTTAACACTATATTATCTAAACGTTCATAATTAAGCTTAATAGTGTAACCTGTTATCGCAAGTATAACTGTTGTATCAGGTACAGCACCTTTAAAATCATCCCAAATCAATTTTCTTTTGCTAGACCAAAGAATTTTATCATCTTCCTGATTTTCAAAGTTACTATACTTTGCGACCGAGGTACAAATAATTATAATCAATCCAAATAGAATTAGTCTCTTTTTCATATTAAAAGGCTTATTGACTTTGTATAGTTGCACTTTTTGTACCTGAACCAATCACACCTTTTCCTACGGACAATCTATCTGGATCAATACCTCTTTGTACCAAAAATCGTTTTATAGCTTTCGCACGGCTCAATTGTAATTCCCCAACAGTACCTCTGCCATCATCTATTCTAATATTAGTATTTTCTCGCCAAGTAGGATTATTTTTATTACTAACATTTCCTTGAATCAACAACATAACTTCAGGATATTCCTTTAAGGTTTTTAATAAATCATTTAAGGTTTTATCATTCATTGTTCAGCTAGTAGTGTCATTTTTAAGATTTTGAGAGTTAGATTCGAATAGAACTCTAATATTTAAAGTAGTTCCTTTTCTTCTAATATCATCATCTACAATTGATGAAGAACGTGATTTTGGAATATTAATTTCAGGTGCTTGAATATTAAAATTATCATTCATTTTTATCCCAATTGGGTCTAAGTTTATACCAATAACTGGTTGTCTTTCTTCTTCTACAGTTGAAATAGGAGTTGGTTTACTCTTGCCATTACCATTAAATAAATCATTTATTTTTTTATTTAAATTTGGAAAATCAGCTCTTCTCCAAGCACGACCAACAGATTCTTGAGTGTATTTATTACAACTACAATCATTACCGATGCTTCCAATAGCACCAACTAACCTTTTGAATAGGTTTCCAATGACGTTTAAAATACCTAATCCATATTCATCAACATTCAACACTTGATTATTATCACTAATGACATAAGGTGATTGATAATTTACAAAATCTGCCATTGGATCAACAACAGCAAATCTTCCTATGTCAGTCATATACATACGAGCTCCTAAATCATACATATTCAACCTCAACTCATCCTGCCACTCTTTCCCATTATACTTATAATTATAAACCAAAGGAAACAAAGGCGTTACGGGTTTTATTTTGGAGGCAACACTTTCACGCACATACAACCGCTTGTCGGAGTTGTAGTTGGTGTGTTTGAGCCCAAAAGGGTAGTAGTGGTTTTCTTCCAAAATCGACAAACTACCTGTTGGAGCTTGCGTGTAACTCATCCTGATATTACCCAAATGGTCAGTGTAATTAAACACGTAATTAAACAAACTACTTTCGCCAATTTTGTTAGATGCACTTACGTTTACATAGCCTTCAGCATGCGGAAAAAACACCAACCCACCATCGCCAGAAGACAAGGTTTTGTACTGAAACCCGTTAATGTAATCGGTTGTTGTAATTACTCCAGCCTCGTTTACCACTTTGTTCACTTTTTGCCCGCTTGCGGTGTAAAGATACGTAATGTAATTGGAATTACCAAATAAAATTTTTGTAGGTAAATTCAAGTGATTGTAAGTGATATTTTTGATGTCTTTGTTTTTGTCCACGGTCATATTGCCGTTGTTGTCATACTCAAAATCATCGTTTTGGGTGTTGCCGTCGTTAAAACCCTTTGGATTTGCCGTATCGTCTGTAACCGACAACAGCAAATTTGAATCAGGTT
>NZ_MUGT01000099.1 GCF_002217205.1 Flavobacterium branchiophilum NBRC 15030 = ATCC 35035
TGTAACCGCCATAGGCCCAACAGGCTTTTCATACACCGCCTCCAGCAACCTATTCAAATGATCATAAGAATAGCTGTATTTTCTCAATACATTGTCCGATGAAGTCCGCCAAAAAGTTTCCGAAATATTGCCGTTAAACAAAGGCGTTGCTGTCTCGGGTTTTTGGTAATTGATTCTAAAACTAAACAAATCCATCGGATCGCCCGCTTTGCTCAAGCTATTGATGTCGTTGATGCCCGTGAGCCATCCCCTAATGTTGTACGAATAGTTCACGTTTTGTAAGCCAGTGCCAGTAGCAGCACCCCCCACTTTTTTAGCCGTTAGTTGGCCCAATTCGTCATACGAGTTGTTGGCCAATAGCTGCACAGCCCCCCCGTTTATTTGGTGGGTGTGCGTCAGCAAGCGGTCTTGTGCCGAGTATGTAAATACTTCATTTACACGTATTTCTGCGTCTGTAGCCGTACGTTTGTGGCGGGTTTCGGTACTGATTGGCTTGCCCACAAAGTCCAAATTGCTGTCCGTTTGCGTGTAGCCCCCCAAGTAATGCACCGTTTTGGTTTGAATTGCTCGGGCTTTGTAATCATACAGCGTATAACTCGTTTCGCCCTTCGTGTCGGTTGCCCCTTGGCACACCCGCACCCATGCCCCCGTGGCCAACCCCTTGGGTTTTAGGCTGTTGTTGTAATAAGCCGTACCAAAAACCGTTGGCCCATTCGGAAAATTGTAATCGTCATAATAATTCACCGACAAAATTTTGAAACCCGTAGGTGCCACTACGTTGCTATACCACACGAAAAAAAACCTTTGTCAAATTTTCAAAATTTGACAAAGGTAAACCCATCTTACTTCATACTTCTAACCTCTAACTTCTAATTTCTAACTTCTAATTTCTAACTTCTAATTTCTAATCTCTAATTTCTAACCTCTAACCTCTAACTTCCCACTTACAAGAAGCCGCCACATTTGGCATTTTCACGCTGGGGCAGTTCCCGCCATACGCTGTATCTTTTTGTTTTTAAAGAAAAAACAAAAAGGATGCCGCTACTGTCGGGGCTAGGTTGCAGCTTTCGGAGTATGTTAGAGATGTTTTTAGAACAGTATCATAAGATTATTCAGTTAAATAAAAAACCCAAGCAATTGCTCGGGTTTTTGGTTTACAAAAATATTATTCATTTGGGTTATATTCATATCTTTTTAATCTTGCCAATTCAGCTCCAATTTTCTTTATCCATTGTTGCTGGTTTTTATTGTTACCTATAACTTTCTTGTCATATAAATCTTGATAATTCTCACATTTTGATATGATAGAATGATAAATTTTATTGTAGATATCTACATTATTGTTTTTTCTAAGTCTTAAACTGTCAAATGATTTTCTAATTTTCCGTGCATATAATTCAGCAATATCAAAATGGAGTTGTTCGTGTGCCAAAGTTTGAGTATCCGTAGTGATAGTCCAAGATTTACTTTTGATAAAATAATTTTCGATTTTATAATTTAACACTATATTATCTAAACATTCATAATGAAGTTTAATTGTATAGCCTGTAATTGCTGCTAAAAATGGTTCAATTGTATCAGGTACAGCACCTTTAAAATCATCCCAAATCAATTTTCTTTTGCTAGACCAAAGAATTTTATCATCTTCCTGATTTTCAGAGTTGTTATACTTTACGATTGAGGTACAAAAAAATAATATAAACCCAAATAGAATTAGTCTCTTTTTCATATTATAAAATTATTTACCTTGAAGAGTTGCACTTCTAGTATTATTACTTATAACACCTTTTCCAACTGAAAGTCTTTCAGGATCTATACCTCTATTTACTAAGAACTTCTTTATTGCTTTAGCTCTTAGTAATTGCAAATCTCCAACAGATCCATTTGTACCATCAATTTGAATCATAGTATTTTCTTTTAAATTTGGATAATTACTATTTCTAACATTACCTTGAATTAACAGCATAATTTGAGGATATTCTTTCAAGGTTTTTAAAAGGTCATTTAAAGTCTTATTCGAAGAGGCGTAATCTATTTTTGGAGAAAATGATTCAAAAGCAATATTAATATTTATAGTATGCCCTTGTTTTAATTTTAAAGGATCATCATCTACAATTGATGAAAAACGTGATTTTGGAATATTAATTTCAGGTGCTTGAATATTAAAATTATCATTCACTTTTATTCCAATTGGGTCTAAGTTTATACCAATAACTGGTTGTCTTTCTTCTTCTACAGTTGAAATAGGAGTTGGTTTACTCTTGCCATTACCATTAAATAAATCATTTATTTTTTTATATAAAATTGGAAAATCAGCTCTACTCCAAGCACGACCAACAGATTCTTGAGTGTATTTATTACAACTACAATCATTACCGATGCTTCCAATAGCACCAACTAACCTTTTGAATAGGTTTCCAATGACGTTTAAAATACCTAATCCATATTCATCAACATTCAACACTGGATTATTATCACTAATGATATAAGGCGATTGATAATTTACAAAATCTGCCATTGGATCAACAACTGCAAATTTTCCTATGTCAGCCATATACATACGAGCTCCTAAATCATAAACATTCAACCCCAGCTCATCCTGCCACTCTTTCCCATTGTACTTATAATTATAAACCAAAGGAAACAAAGGCGTTACAGGTTTTATTTTGGAGGCAACACTTTCACGCACATACAACCGCTTGTCGGAGTTGTAGTTGGTGTGTTTGAGCCCAAAAGGGTAGTAGTGGTTTTCTTCCAAAATCGACAAGGCTCCCGTGGGAGTTTGCGTGTAACTCATCCTGATATTCCCCAAATGGTCTGTGTAATTAAACACATAATTGTACAAACTACTTTCAGTTAA